>NZ_JAZHYN010000014.1:0-64022 GCF_036576025.1 Methylocystis borbori
CGGCGCGCCGATCTTCATCGTCCGGACGGGGGCCGTCCCCGCGCCGAGCGCCGCCGCGAGCCGCTGGCTTGTCCGGGCGCTCCCGTCCCGCGCGCTGGCGGCGAATGCGCCGGGGGCGGCGGCTTTTGCGATTTTTCTGCTGCGCCGGCGCGGCGGCGCGGCCGGCTATGCGTGGCGTGTGGAGTGGAGTCGCGACCGTGGCGTCTTCGAGGACAGAACTTTTAGCGCATCGCCGCTATCTGGCGCTGTGGCTTCCTTTCCTCTCGGCGGAGCGCGTCATGAAGGCGCGCGGGAAACAGCCCGGGGCTTTGGATGACGCGCCGCTCGTTCTCGTCAGGAAGGAGCGGAGCGCGCTGCGCATCGACGCGCTCGACAAAAAGGCGCTCGGGCTCGGCCTGAGGCCCGGCATGACGCTCGCCGACGCCAGGGCGCGCGCGCCCACGCTCGCCGTCGAACAGGCCGATCCGGCGGCCGACGAAGCTCTCATGTTCAGGCTCGCCGCTTTTTGCGAGCAATTCACGCCGCTCGTCGCGCTCGATCCGCCTTGCGGCCTCATGCTGGACGTAACCGGCTGCGCGCATCTTTTCGGCGGCGAGGCGCCGATGCGCGCCTGCGTTTTGCAAACCATGACGCGGCTCGCTTTCACGGGCCGCGCCGCCGTGGCCGGAACGCCCGACGCCGCGCGCGCCCTGGCGCGCTTTGGCGAGGCGGCCGTCGTTCCTCCCGGCGCGGACGAGGCTTTCACGCGCCCGCTCTCCGTCATCGCGCTGGAAGCCGAGCGGGAGATAAGCGTGGCGCTCACGCGCGCCGGCCTGACGACATTGGGCGCGCTCGCCGATCGCGCGCCGGCGGCGTTGACGGCGCGTTTCGGCGCCCCGACGATCCGCCGCCTCACGCGCATTCTCGGGCGCGAGGACGCGCGCGTCACGCCCTTGCGGGCCTTGCCCGACTGCATGGTCGAGCGGCGCTTCGCCGAGCCCTTTCTCGATCTCGCCGCGATAGAGGCGGTGCTGCGGCCGCTGATCGGGGAAGCGATGGGCATTCTCGAAAAGCGCGGGCAAGGCGGACGCGCTTTTGAAGCGCGCTTCTTTCGCACGGACGGCGTCGTCCGCGCGCTCCATTTCGAAACCGGCGCGCCCTCGCGCGATGTCGAGGCGCTGTTGCGGCTCTTCCGCCTCAAGGCCGATGCGCTCGCCGATCCGCTCGATCCGGGCTTCGGCTTCGACGTGATCCGCTTTTGCGTCTTGCGCGCTGAAGTCTTGGCGCAAAGCCAGCTCGGCTTCGAGCGGCGGGACGCGCAGGAGAGCGAATTCGCCGATCTCATCGATCGTCTCGCGGCGCGTTTCGGGCGCGAACGCGTGCTGCGCTTCACGGCGCATGACACGCATGATCCCCGTCGCGCGGCCTCTTATATTTCCGCCGCCGCGCCGGCCGCTTCTTCTTCCTGGCCGAAGCCGGAGGAAGGCGAACCGCCCTTGCGGCCGCTGTTCCTGTTCGAACCGCCGCAGCCCATCGAAACTATGGCGCAGACGCCCGACGGGCCGCCGGCCTCTTTCAAATGGCGCCGCGTGCGGCGCATCGTCGCCCGCGCCGAAGGGCCGGAGCGCATCGCGCCGGAATGGTGGCGCGACGCCGCCGGCGCGCAAAGGCCGACGCGCGACTATTACCGCCTCGAGGATCGCGAAGGGCGTCGCTTCTGGGTGTTTCGCGAAGGCCTCTATGAAAGCGAGACCGCGGACCCGCGCTGGTTTCTGCATGGGCTCTTCGCATGAGCGCGCCTTTCGCCGAACTCGTCGCCATGACGAATTTCTCCTTTCTGCGCGGCGCGTCGCATCCAGGAGAGATGGTTCTGACGGCCTTGCTGCTCGGCCAGAACGGAATCGGAATCGCCGACCGCAACAGTGTCGCCGGCGTCGTGCGCGCCTACGCCGCACTGAAGGAGCTGCGCGAAAATCTGCGCGATCCGCCGGCGGACTTTGACGCCGCGCTACGCGCGCAATTCGATATTGCGCGCGTCGACGCTTTCAAGCTCGTCGTCGGCGCGCGTCTCGTCTTCGCGGACGCAATGCCCGACGTCATCGTCCATCCGCAAAATCGAAACGGCTGGGCGCGTCTCACGCGGCTGCTCACGACGGGAAATCTACGCGCCAAAAAGGGCCAATGTCATCTCTACTTCGACGATCTCGCGCAAGCGGCGGGCGATCTTCTGCTGATCGTCATGCCGCCCCGCGAGCTTGCGCTATTACCCTCAATGCTCGCACGTCTGCGCGACATAGCAAAAGGAGACGTCTGGCTTGGCGCCGCCATGCCGCGGCGCGGCGACGACAGGCGGCGTCTCGCGAAACTGAAAGAGATCGCCGCGCGCGCGGGAACGCCGCTCATCGCGACGAATGACGCGCTTTACGCCGATCCGCGCCAGCGCGATCTGCAGGATGTCGTGACCTGCATCCGCGAGGGCGTGACGCTCGCGCGCGCGGGACGCAGATTGGAGGTCAACGCCGAACGGCATTTGAAAGCGCCAGGCGAAATGGCGCGACTCTTTACTGACGCGCCAGAGGCGATCGAGGAGACGCAGAATTTTCTTGCTCGCGTCGATTTCTCGCTCGGTCAATTGCAATATGAATATCCCGACGAACCTATTCCGCCGGGACGCAATGCGCAGGAATGGCTCGATGAATTGACCTGGCGCCACGCCGCGATGCGCTATCCGCAAGGCGTCCCGGAAAAGGTGGATAAGCTTCTGCGCGACGAACTCTCGCTCATCGAGAAACTCGATTACGCGCGCTATTTCCTCACCATTCACGACATCGTGCGCGTCGCGCAGGATAAGGGGATTCTCTGCCAGGGGCGCGGCTCCGCCGCCAATTCCGCCGTCTGCTATGCGCTCGGCGTCACCTGCGTCGATCCGGCCGAGCACGATCTTCTCTTCGCAAGATTCATCTCGCAGGAGCGCAAGGAGCCGCCCGACATAGACGTCGATTTCGAACATGAGCGGCGCGAGGAGATCATCCAGCATATTTACGAAAAATACGGCCGCGCGCGCGCCGGCCTCGTCGCCACCGTCATCAGCTATCGGCCGCGCAGCGCCATTCGCGAAGTCGGCAAGGTCTTCGGCCTCACCGAGGACGTGACCGCCGCGCTCGCCCATACGCAATGGGGCAGCGGCGGCTCGAAGATTCCCGACGCCCATATCCGTCAGGCGGGCCTCGATCCGGAAAACCCCGTCATTCGCCGCGCCATAGATTTCGCAAAGCGGCTGCTCGGCTTTCCGCGCCATCTTTCGCAGCATGTCGGCGGCTTCGTGCTGGCGCGCGGGCGGCTCGACGAGCTGACGCCCATCGCCAACGCCGCCATGCCGGAGCGCACCTTCATCGAATGGGACAAGGACGACATCGACGCGCTCGGCCTCATGAAGGTCGACGTGCTCGCGCTTGGCATGCTCACCTGCATCCGCAAGGCTTTCGACGAGCTGCGCGCGCATGAAGGCGTGGACCTGGGCCTCGCCGACGTGCCGCAGGCGGATGCGCCGACCTATGAGATGCTCTGCAAGGGCGACTCCCTCGGCGTCTTTCAGGTCGAGAGCCGCGCGCAGATGAACATGCTGCCGCGCCTCAAGCCGCGCGCCTTCTACGATCTCGTTATTCAGGTCGCGATCGTGCGGCCCGGCCCGATCCAGGGCGATATGGTGCATCCCTATCTGCGCCGCCGCGCCGGAATCGAGCCGGTGACCTACCCTTCGCCCGCGCCGGAGCACGGGCCGAAGGACGAATTACGCGCGGTGCTCGAAAAGACCATGGGCGTGCCGCTCTTTCAGGAACAGGCGATGAAGCTCGCCATGGTCGCCGCGGAATTCTCCGAGGTCGAAGCCAATCGTCTACGCCGCGCCATGGCGACCTTCCGCAATGTCGGCACGATCCATCTTTTCGAATCGATGATGGTCGAGCGCATGGCGGCGCGCGGCTATGACCGCGCCTTCGCCCAAAGCTGTTTCAACCAGATCAAGGGATTCGGCTCCTACGGCTTTCCCGAAAGCCATGCGGCCTCCTTCGCCAAGCTCGTTTATGTTTCCTCCTGGATCAAACGCCATCATCCGGCGATCTTCACCTGCGCCTTGCTCAATTCGCAGCCCATGGGCTTTTACGCGCCGGCGCAGATCGTGCGCGACGCGCGCGACCATGGCGTCGACGTGCGCGCCGTCGATGTGAATTTCAGCGATTGGGACAATAGGCTGGAGCGCGCCGAAGACGGCGCTCTCGCGTTACGCCTCGGCTTTCGTCAGGCCGACGGCCTGCATGAAGACGCAGGCAGGCGCATCGCCGCGGCGCGCGGCGACGCGCCCTATGAGAGCGTCGAAGAGCTTGCGCGACGCGCGGCGCTCAATACGGCGACCTTGCGCGCGCTCGCCGACTCCGACGCCTTTCGCTCGTTGAAAAGCGACCGCCGCCAGGCCTTATGGGACGTGCGCCGCCTGCCTGACGCCAAGCCTCTGCCGCTCTTCGCCGCCGCCGAGGCGCGCGAACTCGCCGCGGAGCCTGACCCGCTCCTGCCGGCGATGTCGCTTGGCGAACATGTCGCGGCCGACTATCAGACGCTGCGCCTTTCGCTGAAGGCGCATCCGATGGCGGTGCTGCGGCCGATTTTCGCGCGCGAGCGCATCAAGACCTGCGCGGAGACGAACGCGCTCGCCGATGGCGCATGGGCGCGCGCGGCGGGCGTCGTGCTGGTGCGCCAGCGGCCCGGTCAGGGCAACGCCATTTTCGTCACGCTCGAAGACGAAACGGGCGTTCTCAATCTCGTCATCTGGGCGCGCCTCTTCGAGCGCTATCGCCGGGAAACGATGGCGGCGCGGCTGATGCTCGCGGAAGGCCGGGTGCAGAAAAGCCCGGAAAACGTCGTGCATCTCATGGCCTTGCGGATCATCGACCGCAGCGGCGACCTCAACAGCCTGTCGGACGGCCACCGGCCGGACCTCGCCCTGTCGCGCGCGGATGAATTCGCGCATCCGCAATCCGCGCGCGTCCATCCGCGCAATATCCGCGTTCTGCCGAAGTCGCGGGATTTTCATTAAAGCATTTTCAGCCGAAGTGGGCTCCGGTTCGGCGTAGAAAATGCGTCAATTTGAGAAAAGGATGGCGCGCCGCGCGCGCCTATTTCGTCTTGTCGCCGGGCAGGCTCGCGAGCGCCTGCTGGCGCAGCCGCTCGATCTCCACCCTGGTCTTGCGCGCCTCGGCCCGCGCCACTTTCGCGGCGCGCCGCACCGGCAAATGTCCAATCCAGGAAGAAACCCCGCCGGCGAGCACCCCGACCGCGGCCGAAGCGAGCACGACGAGGAAGATCGGCGCATCGAAATGGGGGCCGGAGTCGTCGTTCGGCGCAAAAGGATCGAGCCAGATGCGCACCGATTCGCGATTCGCCATGGCGAAAAACAGAATGACGAGCGCCAGCGGAACGAAGACGATGATGCGCAAAATCGACTTCATGACATCTCCCTCTTGATCGGCGCCGCGCAGCGAGACCCGGCCGCCGTCCGCTGCGGCGGCCTTCCCTTTAGATGAGAGCGAGCCTCCATTCCTGATCGAAGCGCCGCGCGCTTCCGCCAAAAACGATCTCGCTCTAGATCATGCTGCATTTGGACGGAATCGTCCAAAGGCAGATAGCGTCGCATGCCGCGCGCCCCGACCCCAAGGCGCAGCCGTTTTCTTCGCCTCAACCGGGGTAGTTCTCGTTGAGACGCTCGCGCATCTCCTTGCCGGTCTTGAAAAACGGCACGCTCTTTTCTTGCACGGCGACTTGCGCGCCGGTGCGCGGATTGCGGCCCGTGCGGGCGTCGCGCTTCTTGACCGAAAAGGCGCCGAATCCTCGCAGTTCGACGCGATCGCCGCGCGCCAGGGCCGCGGTGATCTCGTCAAGAATCGTGCTGACGATCGTCTCCACGTCGCGCTGGTAGAGGTGGCCGTTACGGCGCGCGATACGTTGAATGAGTTCAGATTTTATCATGAGCCGACCTGAGATGTTGGCGTCGAAGACGCGCCGGCGCAGCCGGCGTCAGTTGGCGGTGGAACCCTGCCAAATCGCCAATAGGCCGTCAAGGCCGCTGCTCCGCTCCAGTCGGACGGATTGCTCCAAAAAGCCCGCGAGCGATTGAAGCCCGACGACGCGCGCGAGACTCGCGGCGCCCTCGACAAGGCCGAGCCGTTCGAGATTGGTTTTCTTCTTCCATTCGCGCACCGGCAGATCCTTGGCGACTCCCTTATTGGCGACGAGCCAGTCAATCGCTTCCCGCCTTCCGCCGATAAGATCGACGAGCTTGAGCGGCTGGCCCTGACGCGCGGTGAAGACGCGGCCGTCCGTCACTTTCGCCAGCTCCTCTTCGTCGAGATTGCGGCGCTCGCGAACGAGATTCTTGAACCAAACGTAGGAATCCGCGACGAGGCTCGCAATCGCCGCGCGCGCCTCGGGGCTCGTCGGCTCAAAGCCGTTGGGCGCGGCTTTGAGCGGCGAGGATTTCACGGTTTCGACCTCGACGCCCCATTTGTCGAGGAGCTTGTACACATTGGGATATTGAAACAGCACGCCGATCGAGCCGACGAGCGAATTGCCGCGCGCGACGATCGTGTCGGCGGCGAGCGCGGCGATATAGGCGCCCGACGCCGCCACCGTGCCAACGACCGCGACCACCGGCTTTTTCTCCGCGACGCGCCGTAGCTCCTCATAGAGCCGCTCGGCCCCCGTGGTGGTGCCGCCGGGGCTCTCGATTTCGAGCAGCAGCGCCTTGGCCTGATTCGAATCGCCGATTTTTTTCACAAGGTCGAGCGTATCGTCGTCGCCGGTGATGAGGCCCTTGAGCTCCAGCCGCGCGACATGCGGCGTCAGCTTGTCGGCCGATTCGGCGCCGCCGAGCCTAACGGCGACGACAAGTCCGGCGACGCCAAAGGCGAGCAGCGCGGCGAGGCGCCACCAGCCGAGCTTGCGGCGGAGCCGACGGCGGTCGATGAGATAATCATTCGGAACTGACATCGGGAGCGTCCATGTTGCGGGCTGTGGGGAAGGTAGTGTCGCGGGCCTACATTTGAAAGGCGATTCATGCGGATTCCCGGCGCGTCGCCGCCAAGGCCCAGGCAAGATAGTCGCTGTCGGCCTCCGCGATGTCGATGCGCAGAATTTCCGGCGTCTCATAGCTGTGGAGGCGTCGCACGAGAGTCGCGAGCGCGCCATAGTCGTCGGCGCGCGCCTTCATCTGCAGCAGGAATTCCGGCTCTTCGCGCAATTCGTCTTTCCAGACATAGAGACTTTGCGCCGCGCTGATCTGAATGCAGGCGGCCAGCTTCGCCGAAAGCGCGGCGCGCGCGAGTTCGCGCGCCTTGTCCTCGCCGTCGATCGTCGTGACGAGAAGGACGAGGCCGCTCATGATCCGCGTCAGCCGCCGATCACGGTGGTGAATACCTGGCCGCCGCGCGACAAGGTGATTTTCCAGTAATAGGCGCGGCCCGCCGTGACTTTTTCGAGCTCCCGCGTCGAATCGACCTTCTGGTCGTTCACCTCGAGCACGACGTCGCCGCGCTGGAGATTGAGCTGCTGCGCATAGGAGCCGTCCTCAATCTCCGCCACGACGACGCCGTTCGTCGCGCCCTGCACCGACATTTCCTCGATCACCGCAGGGGAAATATTGACGACGGTCGCGCCTGTGAAAGGCGAGCGGCCTTTCAGCTTCACCTCATCGCGCGGCGGCGTCTCCGGCGCCGGCGCGAGGCGAATTTGCGCGGCAATCTTCTTGCCGCCGCGCAGAACGCCGAGCGTCGCCTGTCCGCCGAGCGGCTTGGTGCCGAGGCGATAGCCCACGGCTTCGGGATCGTCCGCCGGCTGGCCGTCGACCGAGATAATGACGTCGCCGCGCTTCAGTCCCGCCTCCGCCGTCGGGCCCTTGGGATCCACGTCGGCGAGCAGCGCGCCGGTCGGGCGATCGAGCCCGAGGCCGTCGGCGATTTCCTGAGAGAGACCCTGTAGCGATGCGCCCATCCAGGGACGCTTCACGAGCTTGCCGCCGCCCTTGGCGGCTGCGATCACGCTTTTCACCATATTCACGGGAATCGCGAAGCCGATGCCGACCGATCCGCCGGATTTGGAGAAGATCGCCGAATTGATGCCGACGACGCGGCCGTTCATATCGACGAGCGGCCCGCCGGAATTGCCGGGATTGATCGCGGCGTCGGTCTGGATGAAGAAACCATAGTCGGTGATGCCGACATGGGTGCGCGCCAGCGCCGAGATAATCCCCTGCGTCACCGTCTGGCCGACGCCGAACGGATTGCCGATGGCGAGCGTCAGATCGCCGACTTCGAGCGCGTCGGAATCGCCAAGCTCCATCGTCGGAAAGTTGGAGCCTTCGGTCAGCTTCAATACGGCGAGATCGGTGCGCGGATCGCGCAGCAGAATTTTCGCCGGGATTTCGCGTTTGTCCGCCAGCGCCACTTTCACGTCGGTCATGCCTTCGATGACGTGGTTGTTGGTCACGACAAGCCCGCCTTGATCGACGATCACGCCCGAGCCGAGCGACTGCGCCATATTGCGGCCGGGCATGCCCCCGCCCTCGCCGAAAAAGCGGCGAAAGATCGGATCGTCGAGCAACGGATTGGCCGGCATGCGCTCGACGCGCGAAGCGAAGACATTGACGACCGCCGGCTGCGCCTTCTTGACGATGGGCGCGAAGGAATAGGCGATTTCTGCCCGGCTTGTCGGGACCACGCGCTCCGGCGCCGGCGGCGTGAAGCTCTCGACGCGCCCGGGGGATTTTTCTTGCGGCGCCGGCTGCGCCAGCGCCGGCCCCGGTTCTGCACAACGTCCGATGAGCGTTGCCGTAACGCCGAGCGCCGCCGCAAGCGCGACCAACCGAGAAGCACCAATGAACCATCGCATCGTTCGCTCCGCCAGAGAATCAAAAGAGATATATAAACGCGAAATAGCGGCGCTACGGCGACGAAGAGTTTTCGAGGTCTTCCGACGTTTCCTTGACGCGGGACCAATTCTTGCCGGTTTCAGTCTTGACCTCATACGAACGAACCATAAGATGAAGGTTGTTAGGTGCGGCATTGCTCGAAGGATTTATATTACCAATTAAACATGCCGAAGCGAAAAGTCATTTTTGGGGAGCGTTTACATGGTTGCATCAGATCAAAATTTTATTCCTGGAGCCACGGGAACGAACTCGGCCGAACGTCGCAAGCGCGACCTCGAAGATCAGATCGATATTCTTCGTGAATTGGATGAGCAGCGGCGAAAAAGCGCCGATCTACGAGATTACGGCATAAGGGTGCTTGAATGGCTGTACAACAGGACAGACCGCGAGAAGTTTGAGAAGGTATTATACTATGGACTTATCGATTGTTTTTCTCGGCATAGTGCCGGGAATTATGAAGATTTAAGCAAAAATTGCCGCGACAAGGCCGGCATTTTTTCCGCTCTAAAATTGGAGGAAATCAGCAAGCACGACAGTCCGGTTCTATTTGCAGCATGCGGCTTGCAAGCCTGTGTCGCTACCCCCGGAATGAGCTACTCGAAAGCAGCTTTATTATGTTACTACTATATCGCGCGCGAAATGTATACAGCTGACGCCCCTCGTTGGAGTATTGGCGGGATTCGCGAATCGCCGGAAGATCAACTCGAAGAGTCGCCTCGTATCACCGCACAATGTGTTCGAGCCATTCTCCGTTTTATCGAACATCAAGAAGCGTCAAGACATTATATTGCCTGTCTGCGCGAACGGGATGACCAAATAAGAAGACTAAAAAGTCCGTCACATGAGCATGTGCAAGACTGGACAAAAATTGAGCTTTCCCGCGTTAATGTCGAGTGCTTCATCACGCTAAAGCGATGCGCAAGCAAGTTGGTCTTTCCAGTTCGATCGTTGTCCCCTTCGGACCTCGAAAATGCGGTGCTTACAAAAGAGATAATCCGCGAATTAAAAAGCACAGCCGATACTATCAGCGATAGCTTCAAAGAAGTCATAAATGAAATAACACGGTATTGGCGGAAGGAGAAACGTAATAAACCTATTGATTCACGCACATTATTTGGTCACGAAAGAGCTCTACTAGCTATTTCAAGTGGCTTAGATATTACCAAGACCATCCAATCCTCATTTACTAACACCACCGCAACCGATGACACGGAGGAGAATTTTGCTCATCACCAAAACGTTTTTCAATCAATTGAAGAAGGGCTGGAGAGGGCGGCCAAGAATATGCGCGGCATGCTTCTTCCAGCAGCAAATTATTTGGAAAATGTTTTAGATCACGAACTTGTATCGGCACTGGTTTATGGTCGGGCAAGAGAACCGGCTCGAATCGTGACTAGCGCCTCCGCTTTGCTCAGTTTGGATAAGCGACGCGGGCACGACAAGAAGATAAAGGAAGCTGTGTCTTTCGTTTACAGCAGCGTTTCGGATACAGGAGAGTTTCCAATTCCCCGACCAGAACGCACGCGCCGGGAATCACTGGGCACCCCTTTCCCGATGGAAGCAATTGAGGCGTTTGCTGGACTATTGCGGCTTACGATTGGCATTCCTTCAGACGAAGTCGTAGTTGATCTCACTCGACGAATGCTTAGATTTTTCGAAGACAATCGCGCCCGTGACTTAACCTCAGCTAGAGACGTTAACGATCTACCTGTCGAGATAGATGATCCTATTCACGCGGGCTGGCATCATCCCTTTCACGAAGCAACGCCGCATTTCGACCCGCAAACCACGATTGTCGCGGTAAACGCCCTTGCCGCGATCAACCGAATGTTGGACGAGAAAATAAATGATACGATTCTTAAATTCTTTAGCGTCAAGAAGCCTGGAATAGACTTAGATTCAAGACTAAATCTCAATTCACTATTTTACCCAGACTACGGCCTTGTTTCTGAGAAAAAAAACACAAAACCCATCTCTCCTCCGAAATTTGAAAAACAATGGCCAGATCATTTCGGCCGCGAAGACTCAATTGCGGTAACTCTACAAAAAATGCGAGCGCATATCCAGCGCATATCGTTAGGGCCAGAGGTGGATTTGCCATGCTCCGTCGCGCTGCACGGTCCTCCGGGAACGGGCAAGACTACTCTTGTCGAGGCTTTGGCGCAAACATGCGATGTTCCACTCGTCGAAGTGACTCCAAGCGACATCATCGTCGGCGGCGAGGAGGCCGTTGAACGCCGGGCAAGAGCCGTATTCGAAGCATTGCGGTTCCTTACGCGCGTCGTTATTCTTTTCGACGAATTTGATCCCGTGTTGTGGGATCGCGATCCAGAGTCGAACGAACGCAGCGTATTCACGTTCCTCACGCCGGGAATGCTGCCGAAACTCAAAGACCTGCGCAAATCAGCAAAAAAACGGTCGGTGGCATTTGTCCTTTCGACAAATTTGATTAGTCGATTGGACGACGCCGCGATACGAGAAGGAAGATTCGACGAGAAAATTGGAATTTATCCTCCCGATCCGCTATCCCGTGCCGGTCGGCTGTTAAATCACTGGGATATGTTCTGCGAAGCAGTTCAACACTCGGATTCCGACGACACACGAAAACAGAAATATAAATCTCAAAAAGAAGATTCTGTTGAACCGAGGATTTTGGATATCCTCAAATACACGTCGCATGGCGCGATGGAAAGTTTAGGCAAGCCAGGTTGGTTCAGTATGCCGGACCCTTCCAAAAAACTTAGTAGCGAGACAGGCGGCGAAAAAAAATCAGGAAACCCATTCGATTGTATGTACAATTGCAATTTGAAGTGCGAACAAACCGCACAAGAAGCCTTCTTCGATATAGGCAAAAAGGAAAAACTCAAGAAGAAGATCGCAATTTTAGAATTCGGCCAGTGGTGGTGGCTTCATAAATGGGAAAAAAATATTGAAACGGCTGAAGACCTCAAAACAGCCCTCGAGGCTAGGTCTAGTTTCGACGAATTTGAAAAGCTTATGGAAAATTAAGCGAATTTCATGTGAAGGGCGCCGCTAAGGAGCGCCCTTCACTAAAGAATTCCGGCCAAACCGAATTATCCTCCGCCGCCGTTACGCCACTTCTTCCTCGCCCATGACGGGACCAGAATCCTGGCCCTTGGCGTCGACGTCGCGGTCGACGAATTCGATCACCGCAAGCGGCGCGTTGTCGCCATAGCGGAAACCCGCCTTTAGCACGCGGGTGTAGCCGCCATTGCGCTCCTTATAGCGCGGGCCGAGCACGTCGAAGAGCTTGCCGACGAGCTTCACATCCTTGATCTGCGCGATCGCCTGGCGGCGCGCATGGAGATCGCCGCGCTTGCCGAGCGTCACCAGCTTCTCGATGACGGGGCGAAGATCCTTTGCCTTGGGCAGCGTCGTGACGATCTGCTCATGCTTGATCAGCGCCTGCGCCATATTGGCGAACATCGCCTTGCGATGCTCATGCGTGCGCCCGAAGCGGCGCTTCTTATGACCGTGATACATGCGGCTCTCCGTTGATTATGCGGCCGCCGTGCCAAGGAACGGCCGTCGATTATGCGGCAATAGGCAGTCGGCAGATCGGCAGTCGGAAAACCCACCGCCGACTGCCGACGCCCGACTGCCGTCAATAATGCTCCTCGAACCTCTTTGCGAGGTCGTCGATGTTCTCCGGCGGCCAGCCGGGCACTTCCATGCCGAGGTGCAGGCCCATTTGCGCCAGCACCTCCTTGATCTCGTTCAAGGACTTGCGCCCGAAGTTCGGCGTGCGCAGCATTTCCGCTTCCGACTTCTGGATGAGGTCGCCGATATAGACGATGTTGTCGTTCTTCAGGCAGTTCGCCGAGCGCACGGACAGCTCCAGCTCGTCGACCTTCTTGAGGAGCGCCGGATTGAAGGCGAGCTGCGGGATCGACGGCGCGGCCTCTTCGCGGCGCGGCTCCTCGAAATTCACGAAGACGTTGAGCTGATCCTGGAGGATGCGCGCCGAAAAGGCGAGCGCGTCCTCGGGGGTGATCGCGCCGTTGGTTTCGAGCGTCAGCGTCAGCTTGTCATAGTCGAGGACCTGGCCCTCGCGGGTGTTTTCGACGCGATAGCTGACCTTCTTCACCGGCGAATAGAGACTGTCGATCGGAATGAGGCCGATCGGCGCGTCCTCGGCGCGATTGCGGTCGGCCGGGGCGTAGCCCTTGCCCGTCGAGATGGTGAATTCGATGCGGATTTCGGCGCCCTCGTCGAGGGTGCAGATGACGAGATCGGGGTTCAAGATCTGCACGTCGCCCGTCGCCTGAATGTCGCCCGCCGTGACGACGCCCGGCCCCGTCTTCTTAAGCGTCAGGCGCTTGACGCCCTCGCCCTGATATTTGATGGCGATGTCCTTGATGTTGAGGACGATGTCGGTCACGTCCTCACGCACGCCGGGGATCGACGAGAATTCATGCAGCACGCCGTCGATGTGAATCGAGGTGATCGCGGCGCCCTGCAGCGACGAGAGCAGAACGCGGCGCAGGGCGTTGCCGAGCGTCACGCCGAAGCCGCGTTCGAGCGGCTCGGCCACCGCCGTCGCGATGCGCTTGGGATCGTCTCCGGCGGCGACCTCGAGCTTGTTCGGCTTGATGAGTTCCTGCCAGTTCTTCTGGATGCTCACGTGGAGGCCTTTCCTTGAAGCTCCTGAATGCGGCGCCGGGGCCTTGGCCCCAGGCCGCGCGATATGAAATCGGACAATCTGAAATCCGTAGCCGCGTTCTAGACGCGGCGCCGCTTGCGCGGCCGGCAGCCATTATGCGGAATGGGCGTCACGTCGCGGATCGACGTGACGGTGAAGCCCGCCGCCTGCAAGGCGCGCAGCGCCGATTCGCGGCCCGATCCCGGCCCCGAGACTTCGACTTCGAGCGTGCGCACGCCATGTTCGCCCGCCTTGCGCGCCGCGTCCTCGGCGGCCATTTGCGCGGCGTAGGGCGTCGATTTGCGCGAACCCTTGAAGCCCATCGAGCCCGCGGACGACCAGGAAACGGTGTTGCCCTGCGCGTCGGTGATGGTGATCATGGTGTTGTTGAACGTCGAATTCACATGCGCGACGCCCGAGACGATGTTTTTTCTCTCCCGGCGGCGAATGCGGGTAGTGTCCTTGGCCATAGTTCAGTTTGCCTTTCGATATCGACGCCGCCGTAATTCCAGCGGCTCCACCTGATAGGGCAGTCGGCAGTCGGGCTTCGGCAGTCGGAAAAAACCGAATGTCGACTGCCGACTTACGACTGCCGGAATTACTTCTTCTTGCCGGCGATCGGCTTCGCTTTGCCCTTGCGGGTGCGGGCGTTGGTGTGAGTGCGCTGGCCGCGCACCGGCAATTGCCGGCGATGGCGTAGGCCGCGATAGCAGCCAAGGTCCATCAGGCGCTTGATGTTGATCGCGACCTCGCGGCGCAGATCGCCCTCCACCATATAGTCGCGGTCGATGGTCTCGCGAATTTGCAGCACTTCCGCATCGGTGAGCTGCGACACCCGGCGCTCGGAAGGAATGCTCACCTTCTCGCAAATCTCGGCGGCCTTTTTGGCGCCGATGCCGTGGATGTATTGGAGCGCGATGACGACGCGCTTATTGGTCGGTATATTGACGCCTGCGATACGGGCCACTGTGCCTCTCCATTTGAGGGAGCGAACGCGCTCCTTGCGACATCCGCGTCCGGTGGAGCCCGGCTCATGCGGATGGTTGCTTTCAGACGAAAACAAGCTCCGTCCCCCAAAAGGGAGGCGGAGCCGCCTGTCGACAACGTGAAGACTGCTTAAATAGACGCGAAAGCCCTTGGGGTCAAGCGGCTTTCACGAAAAATAAGCGGCGCGTCGCCCGTCCCGCAAGCGCTCACGCGGCGGTAAGAACAGGCCAATTCAATGGATTGACGCGCGTTCAGGAGCTTGCCCGGATCGCCTGCGGTCCCGCCTCGCTCAAGGCCTGATCGATGGCCGCCGTCACCTCGTCGACCGGCGCCATGCCGTCGATCTTGGTCAGTTCGCCCCGCCCCGCGTAATGCGCCGACACCGGCGCGGTCTGGACGCGATAGGCTTCGAGCCGCGTCTTGAAGCTTTCGGGATTGTCGTCGGCGCGGACCGTCCCGCCGGCGGCGCGGGTCTCGTCGACGCGCTTGCGCATGCGGTTCACGAGCGCGTCTTCGTCAACGATGAGGTCGAGCACGGCGTCGAGCGCGAGGCCCTTGCGCGCGAGCAGCCCCCGCAGCGCCTCGGCCTGGGCGACGGTGCGCGGAAAGCCGTCGAGGATGAAGCCCCTGGCGCAGTCGGGATTTTCGATCCGCTCGCCGATGATGCCGATCACGACGTCGTCGGGCACGAGGGCGCCGGCGTCCATCAGCGCCTTGGCCTTTAGGCCGATCGGCGTCTTCGCCGCCACCGCCGCGCGCAGCATGTCGCCCGTCGAAAGCTGCGGCACCCCGTGCTTAGCGACGAGACGCGCCGCCTGCGTGCCCTTGCCGGCGCCGGGCGGCCCGAGCAGAACGAGCCTCATCGGGCGCGCTTTCCGCCGCGCAGCTTCGCCTTGCGGATCAAGCCCTCATATTGCTGGGCCTGCATATGCCCGTGGATTTGCGCCACCGTGTCCATGGTCACGCTGACGACGATGAGCAGCGAGGTGCCGCCGAAATAGAAGGGCAGATTGGCGTAGGCGATCAGCCCTTCCGGGATGAGGCAGATGATCGCGAGATAGGCGGCGCCGAGCACGGTGACGCGCATCAATACGTCGTCGATGAATTTCGCCGTGCGCTCGCCGGGGCGTATGCCCGGCAGGAAGCCGCCATGTTTTTTCAAATTGTCGGCGGTCTCGACCGGATTGAACACGATCGCCGTATAAAAGAAGGCGAAGAAGACGATGAGCCCGACATAGGCCAGCATGTAGAGCGGGCGGCCATGGCCGAAATAGGCGGAGACCGTCGCGAAAATGCTGTCGCTGCCCGTCGACTGGTAGAAATTCGCGACCGTCGTCGGCAGCAGCAGGAGCGAGGAGGCGAAGATCGGCGGAATGACGCCCGACGTGTTGAGTTTCAGCGGCAGGAAGGAAGTCTGGCCCTCATAGACGCGATTGCCGTGCTGCCGCTTGGGATAGGTAATGAGGAGGCGCCGCTGCGCGCGCTCCATGAAGACGATGAAGGCGACGACCGCCAGCGACATGACGATGACGCCGATGATGAGGCCCGTCGAGATCGCGCCCTGGCGCCCGAGCTCGAGCGTGGAGACGATCGCGGAAGGAAAGGCGGCGACGATGCCCGCGAAGATGATGAGCGAGGAGCCGTTGCCGATGCCGCGCGAGGTGATTTGCTCGCCGAGCCACATCAGGAACATGGTGCCGCCGACCAGCGTCACGACGGTCGTCACGCGGAAGAAGATTCCCGGATCGGTGACGACGCCCTGCTGGCCTTCGAGCCCGATGGCCATGGCGTAGGCCTGGAAGGTCGCAAGCGCCACGGTGAGATAGCGCGTGTATTGGTTCAGGACCTTACGGCCGGATTCGCCTTCTTTCTTCAGCGATTCGAGCGTCGGTATGACCGAGGTCAGAAGCTGGATGATGATCGAGGCCGAAATATACGGCATGATGTTGAGCGCGAAGATCGCGCGGCGCTGCACCGCGCCGCCCGCGAACATGTTGAAGAGCTCCAGCATGCCTTTCGACTGGCCGAAGAAGCTTTTCGCGAACGCTTCGGGGTCGATGCCCGGCAGCGGCACATAGGTGCCGAGGCGATAGACGATCAGCGCGCCCAGCGTGAATAGGATGCGTTTTTTCAGTTCCTCCGACTTGCCGAAGGCGGAGAGATTGACGTTGGCCGCGAGCTGCTCGGCTGCCGATGCCATGAAGGAACTCCTTCGATTGCGCGCCCCATCCCCCCTTTCCAAGGGGGACGCGGCATGTGCGGGGCCGGGTATTTCCCAAAGCGCCCGCTCCTCCCGACGGCCTTCCGCCTGCCGACGTCTTCCCGGGGTTCAACCCCGGGCTTTTTTATTCTGGCCCTCCCCCGCTCGGGGGAAGGGAAATGTCTTAGCGCGCTTTCCGATCGGACGAAATCGTCCGATCGACAAGAAATCGCGCCAAATTTAATAAGCTGGAGCAAGTTCTGATCGAAAAAGTCTGTCAACTTTTTCGGAACTTGCTCTAGCGCCGCGTCAGGCGGAAACCTGCTCTCCAGCGAGCAGCTTGACCGAGCCGCCCGCGCCTTCGATCGCCGCGACCGCGGATTTCGACGCCGCCGCGACCTCGAAGGCGAGCTTCGCCTTCAACTCGCCTTGACCCAGGATTTTCACGCCGTCGCGCGGCTTGGAGAGGACGCCGGCCGCAATCAGCGCGTCTTGCGTCACCGTCGCCGCCGCATCGAGCTTGCCCGCGTCCACCGCCTGCTGAATGCGGCCGAGATTGACCTCATTATAGTCGGTGGAGAAGGGGTTATAAAATCCGCGCTTGGGCAGGCGGCGATGCAACGGCATCTGGCCGCCTTCGAAACCCTTGATCGCGACGCCGGTGCGGGCCTTCTGGCCCTTGACGCCGCGCCCGCCGGTCTTGCCCTTGCCAGAGCCAATGCCGCGGCCGACGCGCATGCGATCCTTGCTCGCGCCCGGATTGTCGGAAAGTTCGTTGAGCTTCACCATGGCCAACCCCTCACTTCTCGCCGACGATTTTGACGAGATGCGCGACCTTGGCGATCATGCCGCGCACGGCTGGCGTGTCCTGAAGCGTGCGGCGACGCCCGATACGGGTGAGGCCCAGGCCAAGAAGCGTCCGCCTCTGGCGCTCGGGCCGGCCGATCGCGCTGCCGGTTTGCTCGACGACGATTTCTTTGCTCTGCGTCATGGCTCGCCCCTTCTTACGCGTCGACGGCGTCGGCGTCGACGCCCTGGCGACGCGCCTGCAGCGTCGAGACTTTAAGCGAGCGGCGCGCCGCGACCGAGCGCGGCGAATCCTCATGGCCGAGCGCGTCGAATGTCGCGCGGATCATATTATAGGGGTTCGAGGACCCCTGGCTCTTCGCCACCACGTCATGCATGCCGAGCGTCTCGAAGACGGCGCGCATCGGACCGCCGGCGATGATGCCGGTGCCGGCCGGCGCCGCCCGCAAAATAACGCGGCCCGCGCCATGGCGCCCGTGAACGTCGTGATGCAGCGTGCGGCCTTCGCGCAGCGGCACGCGGATCAGCGAGCGCTTCGCCGCCTCCGTCGCCTTGCGGATCGCCTCCGGCACTTCGCGCGCCTTGCCATGGCCGTAGCCGACGCGGCCCTTCTGGTCGCCGACGACGACGAGCGCAGCGAAGCCAAAGCGACGGCCGCCCTTCACAACCTTGGCGACGCGATTGATGTGGACCAGGCGATCCACAAATTCGCTGTCTTCCCGATCCCGATCGCGGCCGCGACCGCCTTCACCTTCACGCGCCATTTTCTCTTCCGTCACTTACGCGGCGAAAACCGCCGCTCGCTTCGTTCATTGCCGATCCTTCGGATCGGCGCCCGGCGCATGAGCGCCGACGCGCATTCGCGCTATAGGCGCGCGGGCCGAAGGCCGCGCGCCGCTTGGTTAAAATTCCAGTCCGCCCTCGCGGGCGCCGTCGGCGAGCGCCTTGACGCGCCCGTGATACATATAGGCGCCGCGGTCGAACACCACTTGCTTCACGCCCTTGGCGACGGCGCGCTCAGCGAGCAGCTTGCCGACGACCTTGGCCGCCTCGGTATCGGCGCCCGTCTTCAAGGCCTCGCGATTCGCCTTCTCGAGCGAAGAAGCGGCGACGAGGGTCGCGCCCTTCTCGTCGTCGATGATCTGCGCATAGATCTGCTTCGAGGAGCGAAACACCGACAGGCGCAGCCGTCCATAAGCGCGCTCGCGGATCGCCTTGCGCACGCGCGCTTTGCGACGCTCTTCGATCTTCGTGTCCCTGGCCATAACGGCGATCCTTATCGTTCTTTACTTCTTCTTGCCTTCCTTGCGGAAGATGAACTCATTCGCGTATTTCACGCCCTTGCCCTTATAGGGCTCGGGGCCGCGCAGCGCGCGGATTTCGGCGGCGACCTGGCCGACCTGACGCTTGTCGACGCCGGTGATGGTGATCTCCGTCGGCTTGGGCGTCACGATCGCGATGCCCGCCGGGATCGGATAGTTCACGTCATGCGAATAGCCGAGCGCGAGTTGCAGCGTCTTGCCCTGCACCGCCGCGCGATAGCCGACGCCGGTGATTTCGAGCTTCTTCTCGAAGCCCGTCGAGACGCCGACGACGATATTGTTGATCTGCGCGCGCGCCGTGCCCCAGAGCGCGCGGGCGCGCTTGGTTTCATTGCGCGGATCGATCTTGATCGCATTGTCCTGCTGCGTCACCGAAACGTCGTCCGGGGCGAGGAACTGGAGTTCGCCTTTCGCGCCCTTCACCTGGACGAGCTGGCCGTCCACCTTGGCGGTCACGCCGGCGGGAACGACGACAGGCTTTTTGCCGATACGAGACATTGTTGCAAATCCTGTTTGATCCGCTCGGTCAGAAGACCTTGCAGAGCACCTCGCCGCCGACATTGTTCTCGCGCGCCGCGTGATCGGCCATCACGCCCTTGGGCGTCGACACGATGGTGACGCCGAGGCCGTTGGCCACCCGCGGCACCGCGCCGACCGCCGCATAGACGCGCCGCCCGGGACGCGACACGCGCTCGATCTGCTTGATGACCGGCTCGCCGTCGAAATATTTCAGCTCGATCTCGAATTCGGTGCGGCCATTGCCGAAATCCGTGGACGAATAGCCGCGGATATAGCCTTCTTCCTTCAGCACGTCGAGCACATGAGCGCGCAGCTTCGAGCCCGGCGAAGCCACCTTCTCCTTGCGGCGCATCTGCGCATTGCGGATGCGGGTGAGGAGATCGCCCAATGGATCATTGATCGCCATTTGCCGCTCTCCTTACCAGCTCGACTTCACAAGACCCGGGACGAGCCCGCGCGAACCCAGTTCGCGCAGCGCGATGCGGGACATTTTCAGCTTGCGATAGAAAGCGCGCGGACGGCCGGACACTTCGCAGCGGTTGCGGATGCGCGCCGGCGCGGAGTTGCGCGGCAGCTCCGCGAGCTTGAGGCGCGCCTCGAATTGCTCCTCGGCGCTGAGCGACTTGTCCTTCGCGACGGCCTTGAGCCGGGCGCGGCGGCCGGCATAAGTCTTGACGAGCTTCACCTTCCGCTTGTTGTTTTCGATCGCGCTTTTCTTCGCCATCAGTATTTCGCCTTTCAGTATCCGCGTTTGAGGAGCCGACTGGCCCTCACTGCCGGAACGGGAAATTAAACGCCTTGAGCAGGGCGCGCGCCTCTTCGTCGGTTTTGGCGCTGGTGCAGACGATCACGTCCATGCCGAGAATCGACTCGGCCTTGTCGTAGTCGATCTCCGGGAACACGATGTGCTCCTTGATGCCGAGCGCGTAATTGCCGCGCCCGTCGAACGACTTCGGATTGAGGCCGCGGAAGTCGCGCACGCGCGGCAAAGCGACGGTGATGAGCCGGTCGAGGAACTCGTACATGCGCGTCTTGCGCAGCGTCACTTTCGCGCCGATCGGCATGTTCTCGCGCAGCTTGAAGGTCGAGATCGCCTTGCGGGCGCGCGTCACCACCGGCTTCTGGCCGGCGATGAGGCCGAGATCGCCCGCCGCCGCCGCCGCCTTCTTGCTGTCGTTGACCGATTCGCCGACGCCCATGTTCAGCACGATCTTCTCGATCGTCGGCACTTCGAGCGCGTTCTTATAGCCGAACTCCTTAGTGAGCGCCTCGCGCACCACTTCGTCGTAATGCTTCTTCAAGCGCGGCACATAGGGAACCCCGCCCTCGGACGGGCTCGCGGGCTTCGCCGGCTTTTCCTTGGGGGCGGGCTTCTCGGCGGCCTTCTTGGCCTCCTTCGCCTGCGCGCCGTCAGCGGCCGCCTTTTGAGCCTTCGCGGGCTTTTCGGCCTTCGGCTTCTTTTCCTCAGCCATCGATCAATTCTCCGGAACGCTTGGCGACGCGGACCTTGCGGCCGTCGTCGAGAATCTTGAAGCCGACGCGCGTCGGCCTGCCGTCCTTGGGATCGGCGAGCGCGAGATTCGACAGATCGATGGGCGCGGCCTTGTTGAAGATGCCCGCCTCGCGATCCTTGGTCTGGCGCTGATGGCGCTTGACGATATTGACGCCGTCGACGACCGCGCGGCCTTCCGTCGGAATGACGCGCAGCACCTCGCCCTTCTTGCCTTTATCGCGGCCGGCGAGAACGATGACCTTGTCGCCCTTCTTGATCTTGGCGGCCATCACAGCACCTCCGGCGCGAGCGAGATGATCTTCATGTGGTTCTTGGCGCGCAATTCGCGCGGCACCGGTCCGAAGATGCGCGTGCCGATCGGCTCTTTCTGATTGTTGATCAGCACCGCCGCGTTCGAATCAAAGCGAATCGTCGAGCCGTCGGCGCGCTTGATGTCTTTCGAGGTGCGCACGACGACGGCTTTCAGCACGTCGCCCTTCTTCACGCGGCCGCGCGGAATCGCCTCCTTGATCGACACGACGATGATGTCGCCGACGCCGGCGTATTTGCGCTTGGAGCCGCCGAGCACCTTGATGCACATCACGCGGCGCGCGCCGGAATTATCGGCGACGTCGAGATTTGTCTGCATCTGTATCATGGCCTATCCGCCTTTCCTTCCGGTCTGGTTTCGGTCTTCGCCGACTTCGTCCGGAGAATGAGATCGTTTCTCTTTACGCATGTTCCCAAAAACCGCATGGCGCTTTTGGGGATCATGCGCTCTACTGGCTCGCCGCCGTCTCGACGACGCGCCAGCGTTTCAATTTCGAGATCGGCGCCGTCTCCTCGATCGTCACCGTATCGCCCACCTTGAACGCGCCATTCTCGTCATGGGCGTGGTAGTTCTTGGTGCGGCGCACCGTCTTCTGGAACAGCGGATGGGTGAAACGGCGCTCCACCTTCACCACCACGGTCTTGTTCTGCTTGTCGCTGACGACGACGCCCTGGAGAATTCGCTTCGGCATGGCGGTTTAACCTTGCGTTTCCGCGCGCTTTTGCGCGGCGATGGTTTTTATGCGGGCGATGTCGCGACGCACGACGCGCACGCGGGAGGTATTCTCGAGCTGGCCCGTCGCCCGCTGAAAGCGCAGATTGAACTGCTCCTTCTTGAGCTTCAACGTTTCGTCGTTGAGCTGATCCTCGGTCATCGTCTTGATGTCGGAGAGGCGCTGCTTGGATTTCATGAGACGTCCTCCCTTACTCGGCGATGCGTTCGATGAAGCGGGTCTTGATCGGCAGCTTCGCGGCGGCGAGCGTCAAGGCCTCGCGCGCGAGCGGCGCCGGCACGCCGTCGACCTCGAACATGATGCGGCCCGGCGCGACGCGCACCGCCCAAAATTCCGGCGCGCCCTTGCCCTTGCCCATGCGCACTTCGGTCGGCTTCTTGGAGACCGGCACGTCGGGGAAGACGCGGATCCACACGCGGCCGGCGCGCTTCATATGACGCGTCATGGCGCGGCGCGCCGCCTCGATCTGGCGCGCGGTGATGCGCTCGGGCTCCAGCGCCTTCAAGCCGAACTGACCGAAGCTCAGCGAGAAGCCCGCCTTGGAGGCGCCACGGATGCGGCCCTTGAAAGCCTTGCGGAACTTGGTGCGTTTGGGTTGCAGCATGGGAGTCGCTCTTTAACCTTATCCGTTAGGCCGCGTCGCGCGGTTCGCGCGGTTCGCGCCGCCGACGTTCGCCGCCGCGGTCGCGGTCGCCATGATCGCCGCCGCCCGCGGATTGCTCGGCCGCGCGCTTGTCCTGCGCCATCGGATCGTGTTCGAGGATTTCGCCCTTGAAGATCCAAACCTTGATGCCGCAGGCGCCATAGGCTGTATGCGCCGTGGCGACCCCGTAATCGACGTCGGCGCGCAGCGTATGCAGCGGCACCCGGCCTTCGCGATACCATTCGAGCCGCGCGATCTCGGCGCCGCCGAGACGGCCGGAGCAATTGATGCGGATGCCCTGGGCGCCCAGCCGCATGGCCGACTGCACGGCGCGTTTCATGGCGCGGCGGAAAGCGACGCGGCGTTCGAGCTGCTGCGCGATCGACTCGGCGACGAGCGCCGCCTCGGTCTCGGGCTTGCGCACCTCGACGATATTGATGACGACTTCGCTGCCGGTCAGCTTGCCGACGAGTTTGCGGATTTTATCGATATCCGCGCCCTTCTTGCCGATGACGACGCCGGGGCGCGCCGAATAGATCGTGACGCGGCATTTCTTGTGCGGACGCTCGATGACGATCTTCGACACCGCCGCCTGCTTCAAGGTCTTCGACACCGCCTCGCGGATCGCCATGTCCTCATGCAGCAGCTTGGCGTATTCGCCCTTATTGGCGAACCAGCGCGAATCCCAGGTGCGGTTGACGCCCAGTCGCAGCCCGATCGGATTAACCTTCTGACCCATGGTCTTTATCCTTTAGGCGCTTGCTTGCGCTTCGACTTCGCGCACAATGATCGTCAGATTGGCGAAGGGCTTCTCGACGCGGCTCGCGCGGCCGCGGGCGCGGGCGTGGAACCGCTTCATCACCAGCGCCTTGCCGACATAGGCCTGCGCGACGACGAGATCGTCGACGTCGAGGCCGTGATTGTTCTCGGCGTTGGCGATGGCGCTTTCGAGCGTCTTCTTCACCTCATGCGCGATGCGCTTTCTGGAGAACTCCAGATCGGCGAGCGCGCGATCGACCTTCTTGCCGCGAATGAGCTGGGCGAGCAGATTGAGCTTCTGGGGCGACACGCGCAGCATGCGCGCGACGGCCTTCGCCTCATTCTCCGCGAGCCGGGGCGGATTGGCTTCCTTCGACATCGTTAGCCTCTCTTAGCCTTCTTGTCGGCGGCGTGGCCGTGGAAGGTGCGCGTCGGCGCGAATTCCCCGAATTTGTGCCCGATCATGTCTTCCGACACGGACACCGGAATATGCTTCTGGCCGTTGTGGACGCCGAAGGTCAGTCCGACGAACTGCGGCAGGATGGTGGAGCGGCGGCTCCAGATTTTGATCACTTCGGAGCGGCCGGAAGCGCGCGAGGTCTCCGCTTTCTTCAGCAGATAGCCGTCGACGAACGGGCCTTTCCAGATCGAGCGAGCCATGGATCAGCCCTTCTTCTTGCGCGCGTGCCGCGAGGACACGATGAAACGGTCGGTGGATTTGTTGGTGCGGGTCTTCTTGCCCTTGGTCGGCTTGCCCCAGGGCGTGACCGGATGACGCCCGCCCGAGGTGCGGCCTTCGCCGCCGCCATGCGGATGGTCGATCGGGTTCATGGTGACGCCGCGATTGTGCGGTCGCCGGCCGAGCCAGCGCGAACGGCCGGCCTTGCCGATCGAGGTGTTCATGTGATCGGGGTTCGACACCGCGCCGACCGTCGCGAAGCATTGGCCATGCACAAGACGCTGTTCGCCGGAATTGAGACGCAGGATCACATAGCCCTGGTCGCGGCCGACGATCTGCGCATAGGCGCCGGCCGAACGGGCGATGGAGCCGCCCTTGCCGATCTTCGTCTCAATATTATGGACGATCGTGCCGACGGGAATATTGGCGATCGGCATGGCGTTGCCGGGCTTCACGTCGACCTGATTGCCCGAGATCACTTCGTCGCCGACGCCGAGACGCTGCGGGGCGAGGATATAGGCGAGTTCGTCGTCCGCATAGCGAATGAGCGCGATGAAGGCGGTGCGGTTCGGGTCATATTCGAGCCGCTCGACCTTGGCCGGCACATCGAGCTTGCGCCGCTTGAAGTCGACGAGGCGATAGGCCTGCTTATGGCCGCCGCCGCGAAAGCGCACGGTCACGCGGCCGTAATTATTGCGGCCGCCGTTCGAGGCCTTGCCCTCGGTCAGCGTCTTGACCGGCTTGCCCTTGTAAAGCTCGCGGCGGTCGACGATGACGAGCTGGCGAAGGCTCGGCGTGACCGGCTTGAATGTCTTCAGCGCCATGATTCTATCCTCACGCCTTCCTTAAAGCCCGGTCGTCACGTCGATCTTGTGGCCTTCGGCGAGCGTCACCACCGCCTTCTTCACGTCGCTCTGACGGCCGCGCACGCCGCGGAAGGCCTTGACCTTGCCCTTGCGCAGCAGCGTATTGACCGACTCGACCTTCACGTCGAAAAGGCCCTCGACCGCCGCCTTGATCTGCGGCTTCGTCGCGGTCTTCGCGACGCGGAAGACCACCTTGTTGCTCTCCGACGCGAGCGTCGCCTTCTCGGTGACGATCGGCGAAACGATCACGTCGTAATGGCGCACGTCCTTGCTCATTTCAGGCGCGCCTCCAGCGCGTCCACCGCAGCGCGGGTCAAGACCAGCTTCTCGCGACGGATGATGTCGTAAACATTGACGCCCTCGACCGGCAGCACGTCGATCTGCGGAATGTTGCGCGCGGCGAGCGCGAAATTATTCTGCGGCGCGCCGCCGACGATGATGATCGCGTTCTCGAGCCCGGTCTTGGCGAAGCCCGACGCGAGCAGCTTCGTCTTGGGCTCGGCGATCTCCGCCTCCTCCCAGACGATGATGCCCCCGCCCTTGGCCTTCGCCGACAGCGCATGCTTCAGCGCGAGCTGACGCACCTTCTTTGGCAGATCATGCGCATGGCTGCGCACGACCGGGCCGAAGGCGCGTCCGCCGCCGCGAAACTGCGGCGCGCGCGCCGAGCCGTGGCGGGCGCCGCCCGTGCCCTTCTGCTTGTGCAGCTTCTTGCCGCTGCGCGCGATGTCGGCGCGGTTCTTGACCGCATGAGTGCCGGCGCGCCGCTTGGCGAGCTGCCAGCGGATCATGCGGAAGATGAGGTCCTTGCGCGGCTCGAGGCCGAACACCTCATCGGAGAGTTCGATCGAACCGGCCGCCTGACCGTCGAACGACGTGACGTCGATCTTCACGGCTCAGTCCTCCTTCTTTTCTTCTTGCGGGGCGCCGGCTTCGGCCTCCCCATCGCCGTTCAGCCGGAACTTGCCCGGCTGCGGCGCATCCTTGGGCAGCGCGCGCTTCACCGCGTCGCGCACGAAAATCCAGCCGCCCGCCGTGCCCGGCACCGCGCCCTCGACCAGCAGGAGCCCGCGCTCGGGATCGGTCTGGACGACGCGCAAATTCTGCGTCGTGACGCGCTCGACGCCCATATGGCCGGCCATTTTCTTGTTCTTGAAGGTCTTGCCAGGATCCTGACGGCCGCCGGTCGAACCATGCGAGCGATGCGAGATCGACACGCCGTGCGTGGCGCGCAGACCGCCGAAGCCCCAGCGCTTCATCGGGCCGGCGAAGCCCTTGCCGGTCGAGGTTCCCGTCACGTCGACGAACTGGCCGACGACGAAATGATCCGCCGTGATCTCGGCGCCGACCGGCAGCAGCGCTTCCTCATTGACGCGGAATTCGGCGAGCTTCAGTTTCGGCTCGACGGAAGCCGCGGCGAAACGCGTGCGCTCGGCCTTGGAGACATTCTTCACCTTGGCGCGGCCGATGCCGAGCTGAACGGCGGTGTAGCCGTTCTTCTCCTTGGTCCGCTGCGCGACGACCTGGCAGCCGTCGAGTTTCAAGACCGTGACCGGCACATGCTCGCCCGCCTCCGTGAAGACGCGGGTCATTCCGACCTTTTGCGCGATGACGCCCGACCGCATGATCCAATCCTTCGCAAAGCGCGCTCGCATCTTAAGGAGCGCCGCTTGAATTCCCTTAGAGCTTGATCTCGACGTCGACGCCGGCGGCGAGATCGAGCTTCATCAGCGCGTCCACCGTTTGCGGGGTGGGATCGACGATGTCGAGAACGCGCTTATGCGTCCTGATCTCGAATTGCTCGCGCGACTTTTTGTCGATATGCGGCGAACGGTTCACCGTGAATTTCTCGATGCGCGTCGGCAGCGGAATCGGACCGCGGACCTGAGCGCCCGTGCGCTTGGCCGTCGAGACGATTTCCTTCGTCGACGTGTCGAGAATCCGGTGATCGAACGCCTTGAGGCGAATCCGGATGTTTTGACCGTTCATTGTCTCTTCCTTTAGGACCGCAATCTCTCGGATCGCTTCCGAACCGCCCGCCTCGCGGCGCGCGGCTCCTTTATGTCAAGCGAGCCGCAGGGCTCGCGGTCCGGATTCGCTTTACTCTATGATGCTGGCGACGACGCCGGCGCCGACGGTCCTGCCGCCTTCGCGGATGGCGAAGCGCAGCTTCTCCTCCATGGCGATCGGCACGATCAGCGCGACTTCCATCGTCACATTGTCGCCCGGCATCACCATCTCGACGCCGTCGGGAAGCGTGACGATCCCGGTCACATCCGTCGTGCGGAAATAAAACTGCGGGCGATAATTGGTGAAGAACGGCGTATGGCGGCCGCCCTCCTCTTTCGTCAGGATATACGCCTCGGCCTTGAACTTCGTATGCGGCTTCACCGAGCCCGGCTTGCACAGAACCTGGCCGCGCTCGACGTCCTCGCGCTTCGTGCCGCGCAGCAGACAGCCGACATTGTCGCCCGCCTCGCCCTGATCGAGCAGCTTGCGGAACATTTCGACGCCCGTCACCGTCGACTTCGTCGTCGGACGAATGCCGACGATCTCGACTTCCTCGCCCACCTTGATCACGCCGCGCTCAATGCGCCCCGTCACCACCGTGCCGCGGCCCGAAATCGAGAACACGTCCTCGACCGGCATCAGGAACGGCTGATCCTTCGGGCGCTCCGGCTGCGGGATGTAGGCGTCGACCGTCTCCATCAGCTTCAGGATCGCGTCATGGCCGATCTCCGGGTTCTTGCCCTCGAGCGCGCACAGCGCCGAACCCTTGGTGATCGGAATGTCGTCGCCGGGGAATTCATACTTGCTGAGCAGTTCGCGCACTTCGAGCTCGACAAGCTCCAAAAGCTCCGGATCGTCGACCATGTCGACCTTGTTCAAAAACACCACCAGCGCCGGCACGCCGACCTGGCGGGCGAGCAGAATATGCTCGCGCGTCTGCGGCATCGGGCCGTCGGCGGCGGAAACGACGAGGATCGCGCCGTCCATCTGCGCCGCGCCGGTGATCATGTTCTTCACATAATCGGCGTGGCCGGGGCAGTCGACATGGGCGTAATGGCGGTTCTTCGTCTCATATTCGACATGCGCCGTCGAAATGGTGATGCCGCGCGCCTTCTCCTCCGGCGCCTTGTCGATCTGGTCATAGGCCGTAAAAGTCGCCCCGCCCGTCTCCGCCAGCACTTTCGTGATCGCCGCCGTCAAAGACGTCTTGCCATGGTCGACGTGTCCAATCGTCCCAATGTTGCAGTGCGGCTTCGTGCGTGAAAACTTTTCCTTGGCCATGGCCGTGCTCCTTTAAAGAGTCCTTTGTCCGATGCGTTCGAGATCAGGCGTATTTCGCCTGAACCTTCTTCGATTCCGCTTCGGGCACTTGTTCGTAGTGATCGAATTGCATCGTGTAGCTGGCGCGTCCCTGCGTGAACGAGCGCAGCTGATTGACGTAGCCGAACATATTGGCGAGCGGCACCATGGCGTTGATGACCACGGCGTTGGCGCGCATGTCCTGGCCCTGAATCTGGCCGCGGCGCGAATTCAGATCGCCGATGACCGAGCCGGTATATTCCTCCGGCGTCACCACCTCGACCTTCATGATCGGCTCGAGCAGCACCGAGCCGCCCTTCTGCAAGGCTTCGCGCGTCGCCGCCCGCGAGGCGATCTCGAAGGCGAGCACCGAGGAGTCGACGTCGTGGAAGGCGCCGTCGATCAGCGTCGCCTTGAGATCGACGACCGGGAAGCCGGCGAGAATGCCCGACGTCGTCACCGACGCAATGCCCTTGTCGACGCCGGGGATATATTCCTTCGGCACGGCGCCGCCGACGATCTTGCTTTCGAACTCATTGCCCTTGCCGGCTTCGTTGGGTTCGAAAATAATCTTGACGCGCGCAAACTGGCCGGTGCCGCCCGTCTGCTTCTTATGCGTATAGTCGATTTCCACCTGGCGTCCGAGACGCTCGCGATAAGCGACCTGCGGCGCGCCGATATTAGCGTCGACCTTATAGGTGCGCTTCAGAATATCGACCTTGATGTCGAGATGCAGTTCGCCCATGCCCTTGAG
Organism: Methylocystis borbori; assembly: GCF_036576025.1. NCBI lineage: Bacteria > Pseudomonadati > Pseudomonadota > Alphaproteobacteria > Hyphomicrobiales > Methylocystaceae > Methylocystis > Methylocystis borbori. The sequence goes on from NZ_JAZHYN010000014.1 coordinate 29,018, forward strand.
AATGGTCTGGCCGCTCTCCTGATCGGTCGAGACGCGGAAGGACGGATCCTCGGCCGCGAGCTTTTGCAGCGCGACGCCGAGCTTCTCCTGATCGGCCTTCGACTTCGGCTCGATGGCGATCTCGATGACGGGATCGGGAAACTCCATGCGCTCCAGAATCACCGGCTTCTGCACGTCGCAAAGCGTGTCGCCGGTGCGCGTGTCCTTGAGGCCGGCGAGCGCGACGATGTCGCCCGCAAAGGCTTCCTTGATGTCCTCGCGATTATTGGCGTGCATCAGCAGCATGCGGCCGATGCGCTCTTTCTTGTCCTTCGTCGAATTGAGCACGGTCGTGCCGGAATCGATCTTGCCGGAATAGACGCGGGCGAAGGTGATCGTGCCGACAAAGGGGTCGTCCATGATCTTGAAGGCGAGCATGGAGAAAGGCTCGGCGTCGGAGGGCTTGCGGACCATCTCCTCGCCCGTGTCGACGTCGACGCCCTTGATCGCCTCGCGATCGACGGGCGACGGCAGATAATGCACGACGGCGTCGAGCAGCGGCTGCACGCCCTTGTTCTTGAACGCCGAGCCGCAGAAAATCGGGATGAAGGCGATCTTGCGCACGGCGAGGCGGATGAGCCTGTGCAGCGTCTCTTCGTCCGGCTCATTGCCGTCGAGATAGGCCGCCATGGCGTCGTCGTCCAATTCGACGGCCGCCTCGATGAGCGCCGTGCGATATTCCTTCGCCTTGTCGAGAAGATCGGCGGGGATCTCCTCGTCGTGATATTTCGCGCCGAGCCCCTCGTCCTCCCAGACGACCGCCTTCATGCGCACGAGATCGATGACGCCCTTGAAGTTCGACTCGGAGCCGATCGGCAATTGCGCGCAAATCGGACGGCCGCCGACGCGGGTCTTGATCTCCTCGACGCAGCGATCGAAGTCGGCGCCGATCTTATCCATCTTGTTGACGAAGACGATGCGCGGAACATTATATTTGTCGGCTTGGCGCCAGACGGTCTCCGTCTGCGGCTCGACGCCCTGATTGCCGTCGAGCACGCAAACCGCGCCGTCGAGCACGCGCAGGCTGCGCTCGACCTCGATGGTGAAGTCGACGTGGCCGGGCGTGTCGATGATGTTGAGGCGCTTGCCGTTCCAGAAGGTCGTCGTCGCGGCCGACGTGATGGTGATGCCGCGCTCCTGCTCCTGCTCCATCCAGTCCATCGTCGCGGCGCCTTCATGCACCTCGCCGATTTTGTGGCTCTTGCCGGAGTAATAGAGGATGCGCTCCGTCGTCGTCGTCTTGCCGGCGTCGATGTGGGCCATGATGCCGAAGTTACGGTAGTCCTCGATCGGATGAGAGCGGGCCATAAGCTTGTCCTCGTGAGCGCGCGCTTTACCAGCGGTAATGCGAGAAGGCGCGGTTCGCCTCAGCCATGCGATGGGTGTCTTCGCGTTTCTTCACCGCGGCGCCGCGGTTGTTGGACGCGTCGAGCAATTCGGCCGACAGCCTGTCGACCATGGTCTTGTCGTTGCGGCCGCGCGCCGCCGTGATGATCCAGCGAATGGCGAGCGCCTGACGGCGCTCGTTGCGCACCTCGACCGGCACCTGATAGGTGGCGCCGCCGACGCGGCGCGAGCGCACTTCGATCGCCGGCGCGACATTGTCGAGCGCCTGCTTGAACACGGCCAGCGGATCGCTCTTCGCCTTCGCCTCGACCTGGTCGAGCGCGCCATAGACGATCTGCTCGGCGACCGACTTCTTGCCGTCGTACATGATCGAGTTCATGAATTTCGCGAGAACGATGTCGCCATATTTGGCGTCCTCGATCACTTCGCGCTTTTCCGCCCGGTGGCGTCTCGACATCGCCGTGTCTCCTTACTTGGGCCGCTTGGCGCCGTATTTCGAACGGCGCTGCTTGCGGTCCTTGACGCCCTGCGTGTCGAGCACGCCGCGCAGAATGTGATAGCGAACGCCGGGAAGGTCCTTCACGCGGCCGCCGCGGATCATCACGACCGAGTGCTCCTGAAGATTGTGGCCCTCGCCCGGGATGTAGCCGATGACCTCGAAACCATTGGTGAGCCGCACCTTGGCGACCTTGCGCAGCGCCGAATTCGGCTTCTTCGGGGTCGTCGTATAGACGCGCGTGCAGACGCCGCGCTTCTGCGGGCAGGACTGCAGATGGCGGGCCTTTTCGCGATAGGTCGGCGCTTGTCGCGGCTTGCGGATCAACTGGCTGATCGTCGGCATTCAAAAAAGTCCTTCGCGTCTTGCGAATGGCGGAATTCAGGGGTCGAACCCGTCGGCGCGTTCATAGGGACGCGCAAACGAGCGAAGCGCCGATGGCTTTAGGGCCAAGGCGCTTCCAACGCAGAGGATCCCGGAGAACCGGGATCGTGCCTTCCTGTCCGTCGCTCTCGCGACGGTATGATTACCAATTACGCTTGGCGGTCACAGGCAAGGCGACAGCGTTTAAGTTCGAAGGATCGAGAGCGAGGCGCTCGCCGACGGCGTGAACTTACGGCCTGTCGAAAGTGGGCGGAACCTAATCGCGGGTCCGCCGCGCGTCAAGCGAAGATTGGGACCTCACGCAAGAATTTCGTTCAAGAATTTCGCGCGCGGATTTCGCGCTCGCGCGACGCATAGCCGCATGACGATCTGCGCAGGCGGCTTTCGCCCGTCTGCAAGCGCCGTTAACATGCTTGAACGCGGCCGCGCAGCGGCAATGCGAGAAGCATTAGGAAGATCTGGAGACGAAACGCAATGAGCCATGTCGCCCATGAGCTGCATGAAGAATTCCCCGAAAAGGCCGAGGCGATCCATACCCTCAAGACCGCCAACGCCCATTTCGCCCGCATCGCCGAGGAATATCACGAACTCAACCGCGCCATTCACCGCATCGAAACGGACGTCGAGCCCGCCGACGACGCGACGCTCGAAGATTTGAAGAAGAAGCGCCTGTCGCTCAAGGATGAGATCGCGCAGTTTCTGGCGGCGGCGTAATCGCCCGCTCCCCGGCCCTCCCCCGCTACGCAAACCGGGTGTTCCCGGTTTGCGCATCGACCCCGAAGTCGGCAACAGCCGACTTCAGACGGGAGAGGGAAGAGAGCCCCCCTTTCAGCGATATTGCGCCGGCGGCTGGGGATTATTGGCGGGATTGCTGTCGTGCTTCGAAAGGCGCGCGACGAGCGCCCCGCCGACCAGCGGCTGCAAATCCGCTTCCAGCGCGTCGGCGACCGCCTTCCCATAGACTTCCTCGCCGTCGACATGGAGGGAGAAGGCCTTGCCGTGCTTCTCGGCTTTCGCGGGGTCCTCGATCACCGCCTTGGTCCATTTATAGAGCGGATAATTTTCAAGACCGTGCTTCTCGGCCGCGGCGACATAGTCGGCGAAGGCGTCGAACTGGTTCTTGAGCGTCGCCCGGTGCCTGGCGAGAATGTCGGTTAAAGGCTTGAGCGCCGGATTGCCCGGATCCTTGCGCGCCAGTCGCGAAGCGTCGTCATTCAGATTGACCCGCACCTGATATTCCCATTGCTCGCTCATCGATCGACTCCCTGAAAGCATTTTCCGCCGAAGCGGAGGCCGGTTCGGCGTAGAAAATGCGTCAATTCAAGAAACTGGAGCATGTTCGGGAATCATCGATTCACGAACATGCTCCGGACGCTGCGCGACTTCTCCCGCCGCTTCGGAAAGCGCCTCGCGCTGACGCGGGCGGCCTCAACCCCCTCCGCGCCGGGACCAATTTTATCCGCATTTTCCTACCCGCGAGCAAGAATTCTGGGACGCCCGAGGCGCCGGCGGATCTTTGGCCGCCGCGCCGCGCCCCGACAAATCAACAAACTGTTTTTATTTTAATTTCTCCCGATCACAGACAAAAGGTGCTTTGCCGCGCGATTTTGTGTATAAGACGGATCGCGTTGCTGGCGCGACATTTGCGTTGGCCATGCCGCCAAAATTGGGCGCCGGCCACATTTCAGCCGTCTTAGCCCCTGATTTTGTAGGCGTCGACGGGTGCGTCCGACGTAAGCCCCGCCGCCGTGTCGAATAGAGTCGACTGTTGAGCGTCGACGTCGCGCCCCAACGAGCGGGTCGCCCCTTCAAGCGCGAAAGAAACTCGCGCCGACCATGACATCAGGTTCACGGCCGCAAACAGCATAGGTTGACAATGCCGACCATCGCTCTCGTCGACGACGATCGCAACATTCTCACCTCGGTCTCCATCGCCCTCGAGGGCGAAGGCTATCGGGTGCAGACCTATACGGACGGCGCCCAGGCCTTGGACGGGCTGCGCGCCAATCCGCCCGACCTCGCCATTTTCGACATTAAGATGCCGCGCATGGACGGGATGGAGCTTCTGCGGCGACTGCGGCAGAAGTCGGACCTCCCCGTGATCTTTCTGACTTCCAAGGACGAGGAGATCGACGAACTCTTCGGCCTCAAGATGGGCGCCGACGATTTCATTCATAAGCCCTTCTCGCAACGCCTCCTCGTCGAGCGCGTGAAAGCGATCCTGCGCCGCTCCAATCCGAAGGAGGCGGCGGCGCAAAAGGAATCGGAAGCGAAAGTCCTGGAGCGCGGCCAGCTCGTCATGGACCCGGAGCGCCATACCTGCACCTGGCGCGGCGATCCTGTCGTGCTGACGGTGACGGAATTCCTCATCCTGCAGTCGCTGGCGCAGCGCCCGGGCGTCGTAAAGAGCCGCAATGCGCTGATGGACGCCGCCTATGACGATCAGGTCTATGTCGACGACCGCACCATCGACAGCCATATCAAACGGTTGCGCAAGAAATTCAAACTCGTCGACACCGATTTCGAAATGATCGAAACCCTTTACGGCGTCGGCTATCGTTTCAAGGAAGCGTGAGTTCTCGCGGGGGGTGACGCGAGATGGATGCAAGCGTCGACAGGGGCGGAGACACGCGCGCCGCGGAGACGGCGATTGAGCCGGCGGCCCGCGCCTCGACGGGCGCGAGGGCCGCGCGGAGCCGCCTGCCGCGCACGCTCTCCCGGCGCTTCGCCCGCCTGCTCCGCGCGGTCCAGTCGCATCTTTCCTCCTCGCTCACCCGCCGCATCGTCGTTCTCAATCTCGGCGGGCTGGTCGCGCTGCTCGCGGGCTTCCTCTATCTCAATCAGTTCCGCGAAGGCCTGATCGACGCCCGCGTCCAGAGCCTGCAGACGCAGGGCGAGATCATCGCGGCGGCGGTCGCCGCCTCGGCGACGGTCGACACCGACTCGATCACTATCGATCCCGAAAAGCTGCTCAAACTCGCGCCGGGCGAAAGCGCGAGCGGCGCGGAGGGCGGCTCGCCGCTTGAATTCTCGCTCAATCCCGAGCGGGTCGGCCCGCTTCTGCGCCGGCTCGTTTCGCCCACGCGGCTGCGCGCCCGCATCTATGACCGCGACGGCTTCCTCCTGCTCGACTCGCGCTCGGTTTCGGGACGCTCCAACATTCTCCGTTTCGACCTGCGGCCGACGAGCGCCGCGCCGACCAACGCCTCCTCGCTTTTCGAAAAGACGCTCGACTTCCTGCGCCGCCTGACGCGCCGGCCGGAACTACCGCTTTATGAAGACATCGGCATGGGCAACGGCAAGGCCTATCCCGAAGTGGGCAGCGCGCTCGACGGCCGCATCCAGTCGGTCGTGCGCGCCAATGACAAGGGCGAAACCATCATTTCCGTCGCCGTCCCGGTGCAGCGGTTCCGCTCGGTGCGCGGCGCGCTGCTGCTCTCGACCATGGGCGGCGACATTGACGCGATCATCGCCACCGAGCGCTGGGGCATCATCCGCATCTTCCTCGTCTCGGCGGGCGTGATGCTGCTCATCTCGCTCTTCTTCACCAATACCATCACCGAGCCCATGCGCCGCCTCGCCGAGGCCGCCGAGCGCGTCCGGCGCGGCGCGAAATCGCGCCAGGAAATCCCCGATTTCTCGGACCGACCCGACGAGATCGGGCATCTTTCCGGCGCGCTGCGCGACATGACCAAGGCGCTCTATAACCGGATCGAGGCGATCGAACATTTCGCCGCCGACGTGGCGCATGAGCTCAAAAACCCGCTGACCTCGCTGCGCAGCGCCGTCGAGACGCTGCCGATCGCCAAGACCGACGCGGCGCGCGACCGCCTGCTCGCCATCATCAAACATGACGTCGGCCGGCTCGACCGCCTCATCAGCGACATTTCCGACGCCTCGCGCCTCGACGCCGAACTCGCCCGCGCCGATATGAACGCGGTCGATCTCGCCGCGGCGCTGTCGACCGTGGTCGACATGGCGCGCGCCGTCGATCGCGGCGACGGCGTGACGATCGACTTGACGATGCGGCCGAATCTCAACGAGCCGCCGCGAAAGCGCTGGCGCGTGCAGGGGCACGACTCGCGGCTTGGGCAGGTCTTCAACAATCTCATCGACAACGCCCGCTCCTTCTCCAAGCCCGGCGGCGGCGTGCGCGTGCTGCTCTGGCCGGAGCGCGCCAACGGGCCGGGCGGCCAGCAGCTCGAAGGCTATGAGATCATCGTCGACGACGACGGGCCGGGCATTCCCGAAGGCGCTTTCGAGCGCGTCTTCGAGCGCTTCTACACCGACCGGCCGGAGCAGGGCTTCGGCCAGAATTCTGGCCTCGGGCTCTCCATCTCGCGCCAGATCATCGAGGCGCATGGCGGCCGCATCCGGGCGCTCAACCGCACCAGCGCCCATCCTCAGGGAACGGACGATCCGGGCCCCGGCGACATCGTGCTCGGCGCGCGCTTCGTCGTCTGGCTGCCCGCGGCGCGATGACGCCGCCGGGCGCGCCCGTCTATGTCCACGCCAATGCGCTGGTCCTTGGCGAATGCGGCCTGCTGCTGCGCGGCGCCTCCGGCGCGGGCAAGAGCGCGCTGACGCTTCAGCTTATCGCCGACTGGCGCGCGCGCGGCGATTTCGCCAGCCTCGTTGGCGACGACCGCATCGCCCTCGAAGCGCGCGGCGGCAGGCTGATCGCGCGGCCGCATCCCGCCATTCGCGGACTGATCGAAGCGCGCGGACTTGGCCTCTTACGCCTTCCCTACGAGCCCGCCTGCGTGATCGGCGCCGTCGTCGATCTTGGCGCCGGCAAAGGGGAGACTCGCCGCCTTCCGGACGCGGCCGAGAGGACGACGGATTTATGCGGGGTGAAGCTCCCTCGCCTGTTCGAGCATGGCGCGAACGCCGGCGCTGCGGCGAGGATCGCGGCTTTTATTCATGAAGTTGCGATAAATTGACCACATATCGCTCTTTTCGCTTGCCAATTTCGCCGCGTTGCACAAAATGACGCCCCTGTCGAGCCAGGCGATGCGGTCGGGCGCTACGGCTCCTAAAGGGACGACAAATCGGCGCCGCTAGTCGGTCTAGCGGCGGCTATCGCGTTTTTCGGTCACTGACATCGGCGCGCGAGACGTCTTCATGAGTGGTAGGGTCGAATGATCGGAATGGTCTTGGTGACCCATGGCCACCTTGCCACGGAGTTTCGCGCCGCGCTTGAACATGTCGTCGGCCCACAAAAGCAGATCGAAGCGATTTCGATCGGCCCCGAGGACGACATGGAGCGTCGCCGCGCCGAAATCATCGAGGCGATCCGTCACGCCGATACTGGCGACGGCGTCGTTCTGCTTACCGATATGTTTGGCGGCACACCCTCCAATCTGGCGATATCGGTTATGAACGGCGGCAAGGTGGAAGTGCTCGCCGGCGTCAACCTGCCGATGCTCATCAAGCTCGCCTCCGTGCGCGACACCCAGCCACTGGAGCAAGCCGTTCTGCAGGCGCAGGACGCCGGCCGCAAATATGTTTACATCGCCAGCAAAGTGCTCAACGCAAAATGAACGAACTCATCACCAATGCGCCGGATCAGGCCGCCCACGGCTGCGCGTCGCGCGAATTCGCCATCGTCAACAGGAAGGGGCTGCATGCGCGCGCCACCGCCAAATTCGTTCAGTGCTGCGAAAAATATGATGCGCTGATTACCGTGACCAAGGGCGGCGAGACGGTCGGCGGCAGCTCCATCATGGCGATTCTGACGCTCGGCGCCGGACAAGGCTCGACGATCGTCGTGACGGCCGAGGGGCCGCAGGCCAACGAGGCGCTGGACGCGCTCGAAGCTCTGATCGCCGACCGTTTCGGCGAGGACGAATAAGCCGCGACGTTTTTTCAGCAGGCGTCTCCCATGTCGGTTCTTTCCGTCTATGCGCGCGTCTTGGGGCTGCTCGCGCCCCAGGCTCGGCTCGTGGCGATTCTCGTCGCCGCCAATCTCGCGCTCGCGACGACCGCCTTCGCGGAGCCCTTGCTTTTCGGCCATATCATCGACCGATTGACCCGCGCGCTCGGGCCGGGCGAAACACTGAGCTGGGACGATCTGCTGCCGCTCGTTTCCGCCTGGGCGGGCGCCGGCCTCTTCTCGATCGGCGGCGCGATTCTCGTCGGGCTCAACGCCGACCGCCTGGCGCATCGCCGGCGGCTCGCGGTCATGTCGGATTATTTCGACCATGTGCTGAGCCTGCCGATGAGCTATCACGCCAGCGTCCATTCGGGACGGCTGCTCAAGACCATGCTCGACGGCGCCAACGCCATGTTCGGGCTGTGGCTCTCCTTCTTTCGCGAGAATTGCGCCTCCTTCGTCGCGCTCTTCGCGCTGCTGCCGATGACCCTCTTTATCAATTGGCGGCTTGGCGGGCTCCTTGTCGCCCTCGTCGCGGTCTTTTATTTCGCGACGAGCTTCGTGCTTCGCCGCACCGTGGATTTGCAGGACGAGGTCGAACGCTACAATTCGACGCTCGCCGAACACGCCTCCGACGCGCTCGGCAATGTGCCGGTCGTGCAGAGCTTCACCCGAATCGAAAGCGAATCGCACGCCTTGAACCGCATCATCGACGACGTGCTTGCGGCGCAATGGCCGGTGCTCTCCTGGTGGGCGGTCGTCGTCGTCGCAAGCCGGGCTTCGGCGACGCTGACAATTCTCGCGATCTTTTTGCTCGGCGTCTTCCTGCATCTGCGGGGTCTCGCCAGCATCGGCGAAATCGTGATGTTCATGAGCTTCGCGACCATGCTCATCGGCAGGCTCGAACAGGTCGTCGGCTTCATCAATGTGCTCTTCCAGCAATCGGCGAAGCTGAAGGAATTCTTCAACGTGCTCGACACGCAGCCGAGCGTCGCGGACCGCCCCGGCGCGCGCGACGCGGGGCGGCTTTCCGGCGCCGTCGAATTCAACCACGTCACCTTTTCCTATGACGGGCGCCGGACGGCGGTGCGCGACGTGAGCTTTTCGGCGAAGCCCGGCGAGACCATTGCGCTCGTCGGCGCGACGGGCTCGGGCAAATCCACGACGCTCGGGCTTCTGCACCGCGTCTTCGACCCCGACAGTGGAAGCGTGAAGATCGACGGCGTCGACATCCGCGAATTCACGCTGCTCTCGCTTCGGCGCAACATCGGCGTCGTATTTCAGGAGCCGATGCTCTTCGCCCGCTCGATCGAAGAGAACCTGCGCATGGGCAATCCCGACGCGACGGACGAAGACATCGCCCAGGCGCTCGAACTTGCGCAGGCGACGGAATTCGTCTCGCGCCAGAGCGACGGGCGCGAGACGCGCGTCGGCGAGCGCGGCCGTTCGCTTTCGGGCGGCGAGCGCCAGCGGCTCTCCATCGCCCGCGCGCTGCTCAAGAATCCGCCGATCATGGTTTTCGACGAAGCGACCTCGGCGCTCGACGCGACGACGGAGCGGCTCATCCAAAAGGCGCTCGAAGCGGCGACCAAAGGCCGCACGACTTTCGTCATCGCGCATCGGCTCGCGACGGTGCGAGGCGCCGACCGCATTCTCGTCTTCGATCAGGGCGAGATCGTCGAAAGCGGCTCTTTCGACGAATTGGTGGAGAGGGGCGGGCGCTTCGCCATGCTGGCGGCGGCGCAATTCATGACCGAGCCCGCGGTTTCGCCGACGCCGCTCGACGGCCTTTACGAAGCCACCGCCCCGCAGACGCGGGCGGGTTGAAAAAGGCCGCGCTCGGAAAGCGCGGCCTTTGAAGCGATGACTTATTTTGTCATTCCCGACAGGCTGCAGGCATCAGGCGCTTGGCGCGCGTCGGGAATGAAAAGCTTATCGAATGACGTACGGCAGCAGGCCCAGGAAGCGCGCGCGCTTGATCGCCTGCGCCAGTTCGCGCTGTTTCTTCGCCGAGACGGCGGTGATGCGCGAGGGCACGATCTTGCCGCGCTCGCTGATGTAGCGCGAGAGCAGGCGCGTGTCCTTATAGTCGATCTTCGGCGCGCTGGGGCCGGAGAAAGGGCAGGACTTGCGGCGGCGGAAGAAGGGACGACGGGGCGCTGTGGTCATTCTTCTTCCCCTTCAACCCTGCTTTCCTCGCGGCGCGGGCGACGCTCGCCTCGATCACGATCGCCGCGGTCGCCTCTATCGCCCCTGTCGCCGCGCGGGCCGCGACGCTCGCCGCGGTCGTCGTCGTCGCGCTTTCTCAACTGCGCCGACGGGCCTTCCTCCAGCTCCTCGACGCGCAGCGTCAAGATGCGGAGAATGTCCTCGTTGATGCTCTGCTGGCGCTCGAGTTCGGCGATCGCCGCCGGCGGCGCGTCGATATTGAGCAGGGTGAAATGCGCCTTGCGGTTCTTCTTGATCCGATAGGCGAGCGATTTGACGCCCCAATATTCGGTCTTGCCGACCGTGCCGCCAAGCGACGCAATGACATTCTTGAACTGCCCGGTCAGCGCCTCCACCTGCTGGGGAGAAATATCCTGACGGGCGAGATAGACATGCTCGTAAAGAGGCATGGATTTTCGCCTTTCCTTTGCCGCGAGCCGCTCCGGCGCCAAGCCCTTCGAGCCGTTTGGAAAGGCTCGAACAGGATCAAGTTCGAAGGCGGAGACACGGGAAGACGGGAAACCCACGCCCCTTTGAGCGCCTATTCTTGTCCGAAAACCGCTTTGCGCTTTTCGGGAATATGCGCTTGGGCGCTTCCGTTTAGCCCCCGGCCGGGAACGTCGCGATGGCGGGCTTTATAACTGGCTTTCGGCGAGATGCAAGCCTGTCAGGCCTCGCAAGGGCCTGTTCGCGACTTATAGAAGATGCTCTCGTTCTTTGAATTGACGCATTTTTCTAAGCAACCGAAGAACGCTCTAGCCAGGCCGCCGGATTTTCGCCGCCGAAGTCGCCAAACTAGCCGAAAACGCAGGAAACAAGCGGGTGAGACGCATGCGGCGTTCCGCCCGCCGCAAGCGCCTTCCGCCCGCTTGACTCCCCTTGCTACGTCGACGACCATCCCAAAATTCGCTTTCCTCCTTTGAGAGCTTTCAACATGCAATCATCGACGTTCCAATTCGCCTTTGCGCTCGTTCGGCGCGCCGCTTTTGCAATCCTGGCGCTGGTCTGCAGCCATGAAATGGCGCTCGCGCAGGGTCTAAACACGCCAGGCGGCGGACTGGTGACGGTCAGCGTCTCGAACAAAGGCGCCGCTACGCTTTATGTCGCCTTTACGGTCCAGTCGGGGGCTCCGGGCCCGATCACCTGGTCGGGCTGCACGGTCACAAATAATCAGGCGATTCTGACCCCCGGCCCCACCTGCACGGCGACGGTTCCCAACACGGCGGGGCCGTCGCGATTTTGCGCCTCCACCCAGCCCTGGCCTCTCGGGCAAACGCCAAACTGCTGGAACGCCCAGCGCAACAACCAGACCTTGATCGAAACCAATTTCACATCGGGAACAGGGTGTTACCCGACCAATCAGGCAAGCTGCGTCTGGTACGACATCAGCGTCATCCCGGAGAACTGCACCAATTGCGACTGGCAGACGAACAATTGCAACAACGCCGGCGGCGTCTCCTATAATGTTCCCGTCCAATTGGCCTGTTCCGCGGCTCCCACCTTCACCTGCCAGGGGCCGGTGGGGCCGATCGGCTTATACAATGCGAAATATCCGACGAAATGCGGAACCGTCCTCACCCAGCCGAACTGCGTGGGCGGGCCCCAAAGTTGTCTTCAGGCCTATTTCTTCCCAATGTTTACGTCCGGGAGCTGCCCCTACCCTTCGAACAAGCCCCAGCCGAATGCGGAATGCCTTCAGGGCAACACATTGGTCATTAACTTCTTGAGCGGACCGTAAGCGCGCGTTCTCGTCCTCGGCGCAGGGCTTGCCCGGCGTTCTTGCCGGCGTCGGCGGAGGGAACTATGGTCCCGCCGCCGATGGTCCGAGAGGAAATGGCATGAAACGCAGATTCACAACGGTCTTGGCGCTCGTCTGCCTCTCATTGGCGCTGACCGCCTGCGACAAATGCGGCGGCTTCCAGGAGATTCGCGTGCCCGGCCAGCCGCAGGCCTGCAAGGACGGCGCGCCGCGCTAAATTCAGTAAGCGCTGGGCCGGAGCCTCGTTTGTCCAAAGCCGATGCTTTTTTCAAGATGAAGCGGCGCGGCGAGAAAATCGTCGTCGTCACCGCCTATGACGCCCCCACGGCGCGTCTCGAGATCGAGGCGGGCGTCGACATCATCCTCGTCGGCGACAGCGTCGGCGTGAATATTCTCGGCTACGCCCATGAGCGCGAGGTGACGCTCTCCGACATGGCGCATCATATCCGCGCCGTGCGGCGCGGCGCGCCCCAAGTCTACATCATCGGCGATCTGCCTTACGCGACATACGATACGGTGGAACAGGCGATCGAAAGCTCGCGCATCCTTGCCGACGCCGGCGCCGATTGCGTGAAATTCGAAGGCGCGCAGCCGGAGCTCGTACGCGCCCTGACGCGCGCGGGCTTCGACGTGTGCGGCCATCTCGGACTCGAATCGCAGCATCAGGAGGTGAAGCGGCGCCAGGGAAAGACGGCGGAAGCCGCCGCGAAGCTCTATGACGACGCGCTGGCGCTTGACGCGGCGGGACAGAAATTCCTCGTGCTGGAGCTCGTGCCCCACGAACTCGCCGCGCGCGTCACGCGCGCGATCGCGGCGCCGACGATTGGCATCGGCGCCGGCGCTTCGACCGACGGCCAGGTGCTCGTCGTCAATGATCTCGCCGGAATCACCACGCGGGAGTTCAAGCACAATCGTCGCTACGGCGCGATCGGAACGGCGCTGCGCGACGCGCTCGCGGCCTATGCGCGCGACGTGCGCGCCGGCGCCTTTCCCGCCGAGGAGCACGGCTTCCGCATGGCCGAGGATGAAGGCGCGGCCTTCGAAAAGATGCGGCCATGAGTTCGCGCGACACGCCCGTCGGCCTGCTCGTCGTCAATCTCGGCACGCCGGATGCGCCGGATGTCGCGTCGGTGCGACGCTATCTCGCGCAATTTCTATCCGACCGCAGAGTCGTGGATCTGCCGCGCGCCTTATGGCTTCCCATTCTTTACGGCGTCATTCTCAACACGCGGCCGGCGCGTTCCGCGAAGCTTTACGAATCGATCTGGAACCGGGAGACGAACGAAGGGCCGCTCAAGACGATCACGCGCCTGCAGGCCGAAAAGCTTGGCGCAAGGATCGGCTCGCCGCGCCTCATCGTCGATTATGCGTTGCGCTATGGTTCGCCCTCGATCGAAGACCGGATCGAAACGCTGATGAAGCGGGGCTGCGAACGCATCGCGCTGCTGCCCCTCTATCCGCAATATGCCGCTTCGACCACCGCTTCCGCCGCCGACGCCGCATTCGCGGCGCTGCGCAAGATGCGCAAACAGCCGGCGCTGCGCATCGGCGCGTCCTATTACGACGATCCCGCCTATATTGACGCGCTTGCCGCGAGCCTGCGGCGCCAGATGGCGGCGCTCGATTTCGCGCCGGAGGTCATCGTCGCGTCTTTCCATGGCCTGCCGCAGGCGCAAGTGGATCGCGGCGATCCCTACCGCGATCATTGCGAAGCGAGCTGGCGGCTGTTGGGCGACGCGCTCGGGATGGGTCCAGAGAAGCTGCGTCTCGCCTTTCAGTCGCGCTTTGGCCGCGCGCAATGGCTCAAGCCCTATACGGCGGATATGGTTGCTGAGCTGGCGCAGGCGGGCGTCAAGCGGCTCGCCATCGTCGCGCCGGGATTTTCCGCCGATTGCCTCGAGACGATCGAGGAGCTCGGCGTCGAAATCCGCGATCTCTTTTTAGCAAAAGGCGGCGAGAAATTCGCGCGTCTCGCCTGCCTCAACGACAGCGAGGAAGGCGTGGCGCTGATCGAGGCGCTGGCGAAGCGCGAAGTCGCCGGGTGGATGTGACGCGCGCCTGTCATGGCCCGGCTTGACCCGGCCATCCACGTCATAACGCGCTACGACAATTCGGCGAGCAGCCCGCGGAAAGGCTCGAAGGTGAAACGCGCCTCATGGCGCCCTTCGGGAATGGCGACGGCGCGAAAAATCACATTGGCGCGCAGGACCGGCGTTTGCGCGCCGTCGACGCGCGCGAACCACCAGGGATGCCAGACGTCGTTCAAGACGAGCCAGCCGCCGCCCGGCGGCGCGTCGACCTCGACGACGACCTCCGTATTCGCATAGGACAAGATCCGCGGCTGCGTCGGCGGCGCGCCATTATGCGTATGGCAAAGCGGCGGCCCCTCAAGCAGGACGGTCTCGCGGTAATCGACGTCCGGCCACGCGCCGGTCTTGATCATATCCTCGAAGTCGACGCGCAGGGCGCAGGTCGCGAACAGCGCGCGCGGCAGGGCGCGCGGATTTTCATAGATGCGGACCTTGCCGATCCGCGTCAGCTCGTTGAAGTCGCCAGGCTTGTAGTTTTCGTCGATCTCTTCGATCGGAACGCCCGTCGCGACGAACCGCAACCCGAGCAAATCCGACATGTTCGACCGATAGGACGGATAGAGCGGCGAAAATTCGCGCTGCTCGGGCAAAGCGAGATGGTCGCCCGCTTCCGTCGCATTCTCGAAAAGCCGCAACCGGATCGGATTATAGCCGAGATCGTGATCGAAGCCGTGAACGAGCGTGGCGTTCGGCCAGTGAAAGTCGATCGCGGCAAGCTCCACGCGATCGCGCCGGTCGGGCGCCGCCGTCTCCTTCAGCTTCTGGCGCAGATAGGCGATCACCGCATCCTTCCCGTCCGGCCGCAGCGCCTCGAACTGCTCGGGGGCGAGAGCGGTCGATTCATTCGGCCCGTCGCTTGTCGCGAGATCGACCGTCGTCAGCGCGGCGACGGCGCCCAGCAACACGAGCCCGCGCATCATCCCTTCGCGCGCGGCGAGAATGAAAGCGATGGCGAGCGCGGCGAACAGCGCGCTTGTCGCGAGCGGACGCGTCGCCTGCGTGAGATGGCCTTTCGACGCCGCGACGAAGATCGCCACCGCAAAAAGCGCCGCGACCGCGCCGATGAGCGGCGCCGCGCCGGGCTTTACCGCGCCGCGCTCGACGAGGCTGAAGCCATAGCCC
Organism: Methylocystis borbori; assembly: GCF_036576025.1. Lineage (NCBI taxonomy): Bacteria > Pseudomonadati > Pseudomonadota > Alphaproteobacteria > Hyphomicrobiales > Methylocystaceae > Methylocystis > Methylocystis borbori. Next base: position 44,338 of record NZ_JAZHYN010000014.1, read on the forward strand.
GCGAGAATCGCGAGCGTCGCCCCGAAGAGGAAGGTCGCGTCGGCCGGACGGCGCCAGAGATCGACGCCGGGCAGTTCATAGAAAAAGCTGAAGGCCGGCGTATAGCGGCCAAGCGCGTAAAGCGCGAAGAACAGCGCCGCGGCGGCGAAGAAGCGAATCTCCTTGTCGGCGAAGAAGCGCCCGCCCATCGCCGCCACGAGCGCGACGAGCGTCAACGCGCCCGCGTAAACATCGGTCATATTGCGGGCGAGGAAAAGATCGCGCTCGCCATATGCTTGAGACGACGGCCCCCAAAAATCCTTAAGCGGCCCGTCCACGCCGAAAAGATTGGCGGAAAGCAGCGTGAGGAAAGTTCCCGGCGGGAGCGATCCCTTAAAGGCGTCGTCTAGGCCGATCTCCGGCCGATTGGAATTGGCGGCAAGCTCCAAAGTGAAGGCGAGCGGCACGGCGATGATCGCCGAGCCCACGAGCGCGCCGGCCGCGAGCGGCGCGAGCGCGGAGAGTTTCGGCGCATCGTCGGTCGCGACGCGATAAAGCGCATAGCCGGCGAGCATGAGGACGCTGAGGAAAGCGACCTGATCGCGGCCTAGCACCAGAAAGGCCGCGACCGCCCCCGCCGCCGCGCCACAAAAAATCGAGCGCCGGTCGAGCGCGCGCGCCAAGAGCCACAGCGTGACGGGCAGCCAGGCGAGGCTCATAATTTGGCCTGTATGCTGGATGCGCCAGGCCGCCGAGCCGCCGAAGGCGAAAGCGAGCGCGGCGAGCAGCCCGCCAGCCGCGCTCCAGCCGCGATCGCGAAAATAGCAAATGAGCGCGAGACCGCCCATCGCCAGCATGGCGAAGACGATCGTATCCTCCAACCTGAAGGAGGGCTCGGGAACGAGCGCGGCGGCGAGGAGAAAGAAGGGCGAGAAGATCAGCGATTGCGGATCGGCGATCTGCGGCATGCCGGCAAAGACATTGGGCGTCCAGAAGGGCGACTGCCCGCTGTGCAGCGCATGGGCGAGAAAGGCGAATTGCGGAAAGAAATGCGCCTTGGCGTCCCAGGGAATGGTGACCCGGCCCGAAAGCCATGGAAAAGCGAGCGCAAAGGCGCAGAGGAGGAATAAGGCCGCCGCGACGGCGTAAGGCCGTCCCCGGTCCTGAACCGTATCTGTTGAGATTTGTTGCATCGTATCATTCTAGCGGTTTCGCCTCGCCTCTCAAAGTCGCGCCTGCGGCGCGCGCAAGGCCAAAGCGACGCGCGAGCGCCTCAACGTCGACGGGCGGCCGACGCTTGTTGTCCGCTTCGAGCAGCATGCGAAGCCCCATGCCACGCAACATGTCGACGAAAGCGACAATGTCGGGATCGTCGGCCGGGCGGCCGAAGATCGGCGCCAGCTGCTCGGCCACGCCGCGCGCATGGGCGGCAAGCGTCGCGCGACTCTCGGCTTTATCGCTTGCCTGCGCGATAACGCTCAAGAAGAACCGCATCTTGTTTTTGTCGAACATCAGCGATCGAACGGCCTCGATCGGATCGGCCTCGGCGCGCGAAGCGACGCGACGCGGCTTCGCCGCCTGCGCATGCGAGGCCTCCAGCGTCGCGGCGAGCAGGTCCGTCTTGCGCGGGAAATAATATGTCAGATGCGATTGCCGGAGCCCCGCCGCCGCAGCCACACGGGTTTGAGTCAGCGCCGAAACGCCTTCCGATTTTAGAACTTTGAGCGCCGCGTCCAGAATGCGCTGGCGCGCGCCTTTTTCCGCCGTCGACATATCCGCTCATTTTCATTTGCGCCGCCCGTGGGTGGTAGCAAAAAATCGCGGACGCGAAAACGCCATTAAGAAAGAAGGCCGGCTTGCGGTCGGCGTATTGGTATTATACCAATATCGCGGCGGGGCGGCGCGGCGTCATTGCAGGAGCGGTCACATGAGAAGCCCTATTTTACGCATTTTACTCATCGCTGTTGGCGCCGCCTGCGTCGGCGCGCGCGCGGACGACGGCGCCGAGGCGGCGCGGCGGCTGCTGTTTCAAACTTTCGACAAGCCGGAGGCCCCGCTCTTCGTCGACGCCATCGTCGTTGAAGGAGACGCCGCGGTCGCCGACTGGCGCCAGGGCGAACTCGGCGGACGCGCTTTTCTCAGGCGCAAGGATCAAGCCTGGACAATCGCGCTCTGCGCCGGGGACGCATTAAAGGACAGCGCGACGCTCGAGAAGCTCGGCGTGTCGAATTCGAGCGCGCAGGCGCTTTCGACGCGCCTCGCGGCGGAAGAAAAGCGGTTGACGCCGGATGTTTTGGAGCGACTTTCGCGGTTCGACGGCATGGCCGCCGTCGAGGCGGACGGGAGCCATTCGCCGCTCGACCCGCATCACAAGCCCCTTCCCTAGGCCTTTCGATTCGGCGCGATTTCTTACCGATCGGACGATTCCGTCCGATCGAAAGCGCGCCGAGATCGGCGCACTGTTGCGCATGGGCAACAGCCGGAGGAAATACAGCACCCGAAGGCTCATTTAAGAGTCCGCGCCCGTTGCCCGACCATGTTTGGTATATTACCAATTACAGGGTTCGGCGGCTTCGCCGATCGTCGCCTAACGCCCGCTGCGGGCGCGGCGCATCGTCGGGGACTCTTGAGAAGATGGCGGCCTTCGCGAAAATGCGGCGTTTTGGATCGCACTGGCGACCCTGGGCGCTCTGCGTCGCGGTTCTTTTCGCCCTCGCGACGATTTCGTTCAGCGTCGCATCGCTTGCCACGGCTCCTTCGCCGGACGCGGCGGGCCTCCATTGTCCGACTTCCTCCGATAGCGCGCCGCAAAAACATCCCTGCGCGGGCGCGCAATGTTGTCCGCTCTGCGGCCACAGCGAAGAAGAAACGCTCGCGCCCTGTCTGGCGTCGGCGCCGGGGAGCGCCGCCTATGCCCCACCGCGACGCGCCTCAAGCCGCGCGGCCATCGCCTCGCCGGCGCCGGCCAGCCAATATACGCGCCTTCGCTCGATCGCAATTCCCCGCGCGCCGCCCTCTTTCTCCTGACCTCGTAAGTTTCGCTTCACGATCGCGCGGCCCACGCGTCGCGCCAGGAGAATCCCTATGTTCCGCATCGTCTTGCTGCGCGGCTCGTCCGCCGTCGCCCTTGCTTTAACGCTCGCCACGTCTTCCGCGCTTGCGCAACAAAATCTACCGCCCATCGACATCGGCGCCGCCAAGCCGCGCGCCACAGGGCGCGACGCGGGGCGCGGCGCCGGAGGCGCCCTTGCTCCAGCGCCTGCGCCAGCGCCCGCTTCGACGCAGACGGGCGGCGGCGGCGGATCGCTGACCGTGCCTTCGGTCGCCGAGCAGCGCCGCGAACTCAATCGCACGGTCGGCTCCGTCGCTTTCGTCGACGCCAACACCCCCGAAATTCAGACGCGCTACGTCCATGACCTGCGCGACGCGCTCAAGGACGTTCCCGGCGTCTATGTGGAAAGCCGCTATGGCCAGGAATTGCGTCTCTCCATCCGCGGCTCGAATCTGACGCGCGATTTCCATCTGCGCGGATTGGAGCTGCTACAGGACGGCATTCCGATGAACTATGCCGACGGCGGCGGCGACATGTATCAGATCGACCCCAAATATTTTCGGGCGATCGAAGTCATGAAGGGCGGCAATGCGCTCGCTTATGGCGCATCGACGCTCGGCGGCGCGATCAATTTCATCTCGCCGACCGCCTATACCGCGCTCGCGCCCAATATGCTGTCCATCGAAGGCGGCAGCTACGGGACAGTGCGCGGTCAGGCGCAGATGTCGCGCGTCATCGGCGATTTCGATTTTCTCATCAACGGAACCTTCACCCACGCCGACAACTACAGAAAGCACTCGACCACGGATTATACGCAACTCAACGGCAATCTCGGCTATCGCTTTTCAAACGACATCGAAACGCGCTTTTACTTCGGCGTCTATGACACATGGCAATTGCTGCCCGGACAATTGACGCTTTTCGACGCGCAAACCGACCCGCGTCAATCGCTGCCGCCTTACCCCGCGGGCTTCGGCTCCGAGGGCTTTGGCGCCAATCAGGCGCGCAACGTCAAGAATTGGCGCATCTCGAACAAGACGACGATCTTGAGCGAGATCGGCCGCCTCGACGTCAACAGCTGGTATATGCACAATTATCTTTACCATCCGATTTTCGTCGTCATCGAGCAGGAAGGCGGCACTTGGGGCTTCACCCCGCGCCTGACGTCGAATTTCGCCGTCGCCGGCCACGCCAATGAACTCATCCTTGGCGGCCGCGTCTGGGGTGGATCGTCGAGCGACAATTGGTTCGACAATTATAACGGGATGCGGCTCAATCCCTATGGTGGGATCCCCGCGAATTTCGGCACTGCGCCATTCTCCTTTCCGCCGTTTTCGTTCAATGGCCTCGCGCAATTCGGCGCCGCGAGTTCATGTTTCGGCTTTTGCGGCCTGTTCATCAATCCGGGATTGGACCCGCGCATCCGCAATAACCGGATGACCGCGCTCAATCTCGAAGCCTATTTCGAAAATCGCTTCCAGATCGTCCCGCAGCTCACTTTGATGTTCGGCGCCAAAATCTTCGCCGACACGCGGCGCTATTCGGTGCTGGGCGGCATTCCCTTCGAGCCGATCCCTGGCGTTTCCGAGAAAATCTATCGCGGCATTGTCCCGAAGGTCGGCCTCATGTTCGAGCCCGCGCCCAATATGCAGTTCTTCGCCGACATGACCGGCAGCCGCGACGTGCCGGACTTTATCGACCTCACTCAGGGCGTCTTTCCGCCGCCGAACAACGGCCTGACCTTCACGCCGCTCGCGGCGCAAAAGGCCTGGACCGGCGAACTTGGCGCGCGCGGCCGCTGGGATCGCTATACGTGGGACGTGACTTTCTATCACTCGGAATTGCAGGACGAACTGCTGAAGTTCAACACCAATCCGGGCGCCGGCGTGCCGGCGACGACCTTCAACGCCAAGCGCACCATGCATCAGGGCGTCGAATTCGCCGCGAGCGCCGAACTCTTGCGCGACATTATCGCCCCCGACGCCGGCGACGCGGTGAAGCTCTCGCAAGTTTGGACCTGGAACGACTTCCGTTTTGTCGGCGATCGCGACTTTGGCGACAATCCCTTGGCCGGCATTCCGCGCCATGTGTTGCGCACGACGCTTTCCTATTGGCGGCCCGACGGACTCTATTTCGCGCCGCAAATCGACTGGGTTCCGCAAGGCGCCTATGTCGACTATGCGCATACGCTTGAGGCGCCGGGCTATCTGCTCTTTGGGGCGCAGGCGGGAATGACGCTGCCTTACGGCGTCTCGGTCTTCGTCGAGGCGCGCAACCTGAGCAACCGGCATTTCATCAGCGACGTCTCGACGATCATCGACGCGCGCGGCCTCGATCCGCGGGTCTTCTATCCCGGCGCGGGCCGAACCATTTACGGAGGCTTGCGCGTCGCATTCTGATTTCCCCGAAGTGGAAGGCGCGGCCTCTTTGCGCCTTCCAGCGCTCCAAACCTATATGTGCCGCCTATATGTGCTAGCGTGTCGGCTCTCTCCCGACTCCTGACCCAAGGCGCGCGTTTCTTGTCTGCTTTCGCCAATGCGGAAAATCTTGCCTTCGCGCAAGCGCGCGCGCCGCTGCTATGCGTCGAGGGGCTGAAAAAATCCTACGCCACGCCGCAGGGACGGCTTCCGGTGCTGCGCGGCGTCGATCTGACGCTCGAAGCCGGAACGAGCCTCGCTCTGATGGGGGAGTCCGGCAGCGGCAAGAGCACGCTGCTGCATCTCGTCGGCGCGCTCGACGACGCGGATTCTGGGGACATCTCGCTTGACGGCGTCGCGCTCGCGCGCCTGACGGAAAGCGGGCGCGCGCGGCTCCGCCGCGAGAAGATCGGCGTCGTCTTTCAACAGTTCAACCTCATCGCGAGCCTCACCGTCGCCGAAAACTTAAGTTTCCAGGCGCGGCTCGCGGGGCGGCGCGACGCCCTCTGGGAGGCGGAGCTCGCCCGGCGCCTCGGCCTTTCGGCGCTACTTGCGCGCTATCCCGAAGAGCTGTCCGGCGGGCAGCAGCAGCGCGTCGCGGTCGGCCGCGCCTTCGCCGTCCGGCCGCGGCTGCTTATCGCCGACGAGCCTACCGGCAATCTCGACGAGGCGGCCGGCGACGCGGTCCTTGCGCTCGCGCTCGATCTCGTCGCCGCGACGGGCTGCGCCTTTTTGATGGCGACGCATAGCGAGCGGCTCGCGGCGCGTCTGCAAAGGCGCGTGCGGCTCGAAGCCGGATTGCTGGCGCCATGAATGCGCGGCTCGTCGCATGACGCGGCAGACGCTTCTATGGACGCTGCTGGCGCTGCTCAGCCATTGGCGCCGCCACAAGGCCAATCTCGCGACGGTCATTCTCGGCCTTGGGATCGCCACGGCGCTTTGGAGCGGCGTGCAGGCGTTAAACGCGCAGGCGCGCAGAAGCTATGACGACGCGGCGGCGATATTCTCCGGCGAAAACGCGAGCATGCTCGTCGCCTCTCGCGGCGGCCTCTTCCCGCAGGAGCTGTTCGTGAAACTGCGCCGCGCCGGCGCGAATGTCTCGCCGGCGCTGGAAGGCTCGATCCGCATCGACGATCATCAACTGCGCCTCGTCGGGGTCGAGCCGCTCACCTTGCCGCGCAGCGCGCCCATGGCGCATATGCGTGAGCGGGAGAATATCGCGGATTTCTTCTCCGGGCCCGGCCGCGCCTTCGTCGCGCCGGAGACATTGCGCCGCCTCGGCCTCGCGCCAGGCGCAAGGCCTCTGACCGAGCGCGGCCGTCAACTGCCGCCGCTCGCGGCGCTCGAGGAGGCGCCGCCGGGCGCGATCGTCGTCGACATTGGCGTCGCGCAACGCCTGCTGGGCCGCGAGGGAAAACTTTCGCGCCTTGTCGTCGCCGATGACGCGCCGATCGACCCCGCGCGACTCGCGCAAATAACGGGCGACGCGCTGCGCCTCGTCGGGCCGCAGGAAGATAACGAGCTTGCGCGCCTCACGGGCAGCTTTCATCTCAATCTCACCGCCTTCGGCTTCCTCGCCTTTCTCGTCGGCTTCTTCATCGTCCACGCCGCCTTCGGCCTCGCCTTCGAGCAGCGGCTGCCGCTCCTGCGCACGCTGCGCGCGCTCGGCGTCTCGGCGCGCGCCCTGATCGTCGCGATGCTCATCGAACTCGTCTTCTTCACGCTGATCGCCGGCGGCGCGGGGGTCTTCGGCGGCTATCTCATGGCGCGGGCGCTTTTGCCCAATATGGCCGCGAGCCTCGAAGGCCTCTATGGCGCGCATATTCCGGAAAGCCTCGCGCTCGACGCCTCCTGGCTCCTCTCAGGCCTCGTGATGGCGAGCGCGGGCGCCTTGCTTGCAGCCGGAAGCGGCCTGTCGAAGACGCTGCGCCTGCCGGTCCTCTCCGTCGCGCGGCCCATCGCCTGGCGCGAGGCCCATCATCGCTATTTGCGCCGGCAGGGAATCTTCGCGTCGCTCGCGCTGCTTGGCGCCGGCGCCGCTTTCTTTCTTGGCGAGAGTCTCGCGGCAAGCTTCGCCGTCATCGCCGGCGCGCTCATCGGCGCGGCGCTTTTACTGCCGCTTGCTCTCGCCGGCGCGCTGACGCTCGGCGAGCGCCTCTCGCGGCGCCCGCTGGCGCGCTGGTTCTTCGCCGACGGCAGGCAGGAGCTTCCCGGCCTTTCGCTGGCGTTGATGGCGCTTCTCATGGCGCTTGCGGCCAATATCGGGGTCGGCGGCATGGTGGAGGGATTTCGCCTTACCTTTACCGGCTGGCTCGACGAACGGCTCGCCGCCGAAATCTATTACGAAGCGACGAGCCCGGCCGACGCGCGCGAGATCGAAGACTGGGCGCGCGCGCAAACAGACATCGCCGCGGTCCTTCCCGTCTGGCGCGCGCGGACGCGCCTCGACGGATGGCCCGTCGAGGTCATCGGCATGACGCCGCATGAAACCTATACGGCGCATTTTCCGCTCATCGAGGCGACGCCCGACGTCTGGCGCGCGCTTTTTGAAGAAGACGCGGTTCTTATCAGCGAACAACTGGCGCGCCGTCTCGGCCTTGCGCTGGGGGCGGCGCTCGACATTCCGACATCGGGGGAAAACTTTCGCGCGCATATCGTCGGAATCTTTCCCGACTACGGCAATCCGAGGGGACAATTGCGCATCGCCCATCAAAGGCTCGCGGCGAAATTCGCCGACGCCTCCGGCGTGCATTACAGCCTGCGCGTCGCGCCCGAGGCCACGGCGCGCGTGATGGAGGAGATGCAACGCCGCTTTGGGGCCAAAATCGCGCGCATCCTCGATCAGGCGGAGATCAAGAAACTCTCGACCGATATTTTCGAGCGCACCTTCGCCGTCACGGCGGCGCTCAACACGCTGACGCTGATCGTTTCGGGAATCGCGCTTTTCGCAAGCCTGCTCACGCTCGCCGACATGCGGCGGGCGCGCGTCGCGCCGGTCTGGGCGCTCGGCGCGACGCGAAGCCGGCTCGCGACTCTGGAGCTGGCGCGCGTCATGATGTTCGCCGCCGGCGCCGCCTTGCTGGCTTTGCCGCTCGGCCTCTTCATGAGCTGGCGCCTCGTCGCGGGCGTCAATGTCGCGGCCTTCGGCTGGCGCTTGCCTTTCCATATGTTTCCCGCGCAATGGGGCGAGGTTTTCATCATCGCGCTTGGCGCGGCGTTTCTCGCCGCGCTCCTTCCCACGGCGCGTCTCGCGCGCGCGGCGCCGAGCGAATTGCTGAAGGTCTTCTCCAATGAACGCTAGAGCGGCTCTCGCGCTTCTCGCGCTCCTCTGCGGCGGGACGCTCGCGCAAAGCGCGAGCGAACCGGGTTTCGGCGGACTTGTCGGCGCCGAAGCGCCCGGCTTTGCGCTTCCAAAGCCCGGAACGCCGCTCGTCTTTCCGAAGGACCACGGCGCGCATCCGGATTTTCGCATCGAGTGGTGGTATCTCACCGCCAATCTCAAGGGCGCCGACGGCGAAGAATACGGCGTGCAATGGACGCTGTTTCGCTATGCGCTCGAGCCCAACGCCGCGCGCATAGGCTGGGACGACCGCAACATCTGGATGGGCCATGCCGCGGCGACGAGCATGGCGTCGCATCGTTTCGCGCAGAAAATCGCGCGCGGCGGCGTCGGACAGGCGGGCGTCGAAGCGGCGCCGTTTCGCGCCTTCATCGACGACTGGGCCTTCGAGACGCGCGACGAGGCGCCGGGCGCCGGCCTCAAGCGCCTGCATATACGGGCGCGCGGCGCGAATTTCTCCTACGCGCTCGACCTTGACGCCGACGGGCCGCTCGCATTGCAGGGCGAAAACGGCTTCAGCCGCAAATCGGACGAGGGGCAGGCGTCCTATTACTACAGCCAGCCCTTCTTTCGGGTCGAAGGCGCGCTGTCGCTCGACGGGCGCGAGACGAAAGTCTCCGGTCGGGCCTGGATGGACCGCGAATGGTCGAGCCAACCGCTGGGCCCCGATCAGAAGGGATGGGACTGGTTCTCGCTGCATCTTGCGAGCGGCGAGAAGCTGATGCTCTATCGCATGCGCGCCGCCAAGGGGCCGCTTTTCCTTTTCGGCAATTGGATCGCGCCGGACGGCAGCTCCGCGCCGCTCGGGCGCAACGATATTTCGATCGAGCCTTTGGAGACGACGCCGGCCGCCGCCGGCCGCGAGCCGCCGACGCGCTGGCGGCTCAAGGTCGAGAGCCGCGGGTTTGACGTCAAGACGCGGCCGCTCAATCCGCGAAGCTGGATGGGAACCGACACGCCTTATTGGGAAGGGCCGATCCGCATCGACGGCTCGCATGAAGGCGAAGGCTATCTCGAAATGACCGGCTATTGATTTTCGTTCGTCTCAATACTCGGGAGCGCGAAACAGCGTGAGGAAGCCGCTCTTGGTCTCGCGCATTTGCTTCAGATGCGCGGCGGCGAGCTCGGAGAGACGGCGATTTCCAGCTGCGGTGATGATGACGAGCGAACGGCGGCGATCCGTCGGATCGGTCTTGCGGCGCACGAGCTTCGCCTGCACGAGCCGCGAGACGAGCTCCGCCGCGCTGTGATCGCGAATCATCAATTGCTCGGCGAGTTCGCCGACGCTGATATGGGCGCCCTTGCGAAAGGTGCGCACGACGAGCAGCGCCTGATACCATTGCATGGTGACGCCGTGCTCGGCGGCGGCCTGTTCGCTGAAGGCGAGAAATTTGCGCAAGGCGGAACGGAAATGCGCGAGGGCCGCGAGCTCCTCGTCGCTCGGCGCCTTGCGCGAAGCTCCTTGCGGATGTTCGCAGAGATTCACGCAAAACCCCTTCTCTCGCCGCGCGCGATTCGACGCCGCGGGCGCGGGATAATGCGCGCCGCGCGCAAGCGGGTCAATTCGTCGTCTTTTCGTCGCGACGCCTAGAGCGCGCTGCGAAAAAGTGGGAACCGGTTTTTCGCGTAAAGCGCGCTCTAAGCTTTTTGAAGCGATCACGTCATCTGCGTTTAGGCGATTCCGCCTAAACGCAGCGTGATCTGGAGCAGGATCGTTTGAGACGGAATCGCATTGCGACTCCGCCTCAAACGTGAATCCTGCTCTATCCCCCTAAATCAGAGCGAGATTCACGTTCTTGATGGAAGCGCGTAGCGTTTCCATCAAGAACGATCTCGCTCTATGCGCGTCGCGGCAATCGCGCGAGAAAATCGTCGATCGTCGCGAAATAGCCGCCAGCGTCGGCGCCCGACCATTGCTTAAGGCGCAAGAGCGCAGCGTCGCGGCGCGGCGATTGCGGCGCGCTGAAATCCCGTACGGCTTGCAGCCAGCCGGAGCCGTCCAGCGGATCGAGATAGTCCGGCGCGGCGCCGCCAATCTCGCGGAAGGCTTCGATGTCGGAGACGATGACGGGCGTTCCCGCCGCGAGCGCTTCAACGACGGGAAGTCCGAAGCCTTCGCCAAGAGAAGGGGTCAGCAGCGCCCGCGCGCCGGCGAGCAGGCGACGCAGCCCCGGCGTCGAGAGCCCGCCGGCTTCGACGACATGAGGCCGCAGCGCGTCATCGCCTTCGAGCGCGTCGACGACAGGGGCGTTGAGCCAGCCGCGCTTGCCGACGATGACGAGTTTCGGCGGCTTGGCCTCGCGCGCAAGCTCCCGCCAGACATTGATGAGGAGGATATGATTCTTGCGCGGTTCGATCGTGCCGCAGACGACAAAATAGGAAAGGCCGTCAAGTTCGGCCGGCGCGGCGACGGATTTCGAGAACACGGGCGCCGCCGGAAGCGGCGCGACGCAGATCGGAAAATCATGACGCCCGTTATCGGCGGCAAATTGCATAAGGCGGCGCGCCACCGACTTTGACGCGACGACGGCGCCGGCGCCATAGCGGCAGACGTGCCGCATGCGTGCCGGATGGAGCAGCGCCTCGCGCGAACGAAAGAATTCCGGCGCGTCGATCGGCAGGAGATCATGAATGAAGAAGACGGGCGCGACGTCGGGCCGCGACGCGAGCCAGCCGACATACCAGGGCCGGTCGATCAGAAACAGCGTGGCGTTGAAATAGACCACGCCTTGCGGAAGAGTGCGGAGCGGCCGACCGAGATGCGGCGCCCACCGGCGCAGCGCCTCGACATTGCGCGAGAGCGCGGCGAACGACGGCGCCTTTCTCGCGCGCGCCGACACATTCGCGTCGCCGCCTTGCGCGCGCAGGCTAGCAACGGCCGCGCGATAGACGGAGTCTTCCTGGGCGTCGCTTTCCTCGCGCCAATGGGCTTCGACGCTTTCGATCGTTTTCAGCGCCTTGGCGGGGTCGGCGAGGCGCGGCCCGATCGCGGTGCAGACGAGCGCCCCGCGCTCCTCCTCGCGCCGTTCGAGAAAATGCCGCGCGAGCGCGAAATCGACGCGGTCGATCCCATTGGGCGCGGGATTGAGCGCGCGGGTCACGAGCCGGGTCACGTCATAGACGACCCTGCGTCTGGGCTCTTGCGCGGTCGCGTCCGTCAATTGCGGCACTTCGTCTTGTCGGAGCGGCATCGCCAGGCGCCGATCGCCTCATTGGCGTCGCTAACGGCGCGCTCCATCTCCCTTTCGAGACATTCGCGATATTTGAACACCATCGTCGTATAGATGCGCATCTGATCGTCGCAGGCGGCCATCTCGGCCTCGGCGCGCGCCCTCTCGATGCATGCGGGACGCGGGGGCGGCGAACAATAGGTGAAGCCGCTGAACGATTCGGCCTCTGCGGGAGGCGCGGCGCTCCCAAAAGCCAGCAAGGCGGCGACGAGACGTTCAAGCGCGATGCGCCCTAGCGCCATTCGCTTAGACGCCCCGGCCAGAAAACCAGCGCACGGCGTCAGCGATGGCCTCGGCCGCCGGACGGGTGCGATAGCCGAGCGCGCGGCGCGCCTTGGCGTCGTCGAAGAACATGCGCGTCGCGGAAAGGCGCAGGCTTTCGCGATTGAGAAAGGGCTCCGTGCCGGCGAGGCGCGCGAAAAACTCATTGGCGTAAGCGAGCGGAATAAGCGGCCAGTAAGGCAATTTCACGCGCGGCGGCGGGCGCCGGGCGATGCGCGATATCTCGGTCAGGAGTTCTTGCAAAGTCAAGTTCGCGCCGCCGAGGATATAGCGTTCGCCGATCTCGCCGTGACGCAGCGCCGCGACATGGCCGGCGGCGACATCGTCGACATGAACGATGTTGAGTCCGGTGTCGACATAGGCCGGCACCCGGCCGCGCAGCGCTTCCGCGACGATCCGGCCCGTCGGCGTCGGCCGGAGATCGCCGGGGCCAAGCGGCGTCGACGGGCAGACGATCGTCGCCGGCAGACCCTCTTCCGCGACAAGCCTTTCGACCAGCCTCTGCGAAAGAATCTTGCTTAACTTATAGGCCCCGAAGGCCTGTTCGGGGGCGAGACGGCTCGACTCCGCGCTGGGACCGGCGCTCGTGGCGGCGAGGGTCGCGACGCTGCTCGTATGGACGATTCGCGGCACGCCCGCCCGCAGCGCCTCCCGCATCACGACTTCCGTTCCCTCGACATTCACCCGCATGAGCGCGGCGGGATCTGGGGTCCACAGCCGATAATCCGCCGCGAGATGGAAGAGCGCGTCGACGCCCTCCATGGCGCGACGAACGGCGTCGCGGTCGCAGACGTCGCCTTCGACGATTTCGCAGGAAGGGGGCAGATTATCGCGCGGGCTTGTCGGACGCGCCAAGGCGCGCACCCGAAATCCTTCGGAGAGCAACAGCCGAACGACCGCGCCGCCAATGAATCCGCTGGCGCCGGTGACGAGCGCCCGTTCTCCGGAAGTCATGCCGCCCGCCTTGCGTCGCGGGGAGCAGCAGTCGCATTTTTATGGGAAGCGTAGCGCCTTCCCATCAAAAACGATCTCGCTCCAGGCGAGCGCCGCCCGCCGCCGACGCAGGGAAATTTGTCGCAAGAGAAGGAGCGACGCGATTTCGCGGGCGCGCATGCGCGCAACCCGCTCCCAGAACCAGATCGTTCACCGCGCCGCAGGCTCGACGAGGTTTCGTTCGTCGATCTCGAAGGGAGTCCCCTCGGCCGCCAGCGGCGGCTCTGGAGACTGGACAAGATCGCGCTCCTCGCGCTGCATACGGGCGAGATCGTTGCGCACGACGAAGACGAAGGCGATGAAGGTCGCCGCCGAAAGGGTTCCGATCACAAGATCGAGAATGGCGAAGCCATAGGCTTGCGCCGCGATGAGGCCAGGACCGCAGGCCGCGGCGAAGAGGGCCCAAAGAGCGACCAGGATACGAAATTCCGTGGCGCCCATGCCGCCATAGGACAGGCGATGAATGCCCTCGGTCACCACCCGCAGATAGGTATATGAACTCATCAGCAGATAGAGAGAAAGCACGAGAAGCCCCGAGGCCACCGTGAAATAGGGCGATACGCTGAGACCGACCACGATCAGCGTCTGGGCGATGAGATCGGCGGAGTGATCGATGAAGAAGCCATAGTAGGGACGCTCCATGACGCGAAACCGCGCCAGCGTGCCGTCGAGAGAATCGCCGAACCAATTGAGAAAAAGCCCGAAGACGACGAGGAGGAGGAACCAGTTCGACCAATTGCAGCCGACAAATCCTGAAATGACCGTGACCGCGCCGAGGAGCCCGACAGCGGTGAGATGGTCAGGCGTGGTCCACGACGGCAGGCGCTGCACGAGCGCCATAAGCAAGGCTCGTTCCTTGACCGCCAGAAAGCTATCGTTGATCCGCTGGTTGGCCACGATAACCCCTCATGGAATAGCGTCTATGAAAAACTCGATGCGAAAAAGCCGCCACCGGCGCCCCCACCGCATCGCCCGCCTGTCCCGCCATGATAGCGACGAAACCGGCGAAAGGATGACTTACCCTTAACTTAGACGCACTCAAATGGGAAGCCGCCTCGTTCGCGCCGATTGAATTTTTGCGCCGACGCGTCAAGCTCGTCACCTCGCGATGCGGCTGACGGCGATGCCCTGCACCGCAGGCTGCGCCAACATCTGCACCAGACTCACCGCCTTGCCGATATCGGCGATGGGCGAATTGCTGACGTAGAGAATGTCCTTATCGCGGATCGCGAAGCGACGCGCATGGAAAAGCGCTTTGGGGTCGCGCATGTCGAGATGATAGGCCACGGGGACATGGCTTTGCGCCAGCAGGCTCGGCGCAATATTGGGAAATTCGCGCACGAGGCTTGCAGGCTCGTAGCGCAGCACGAAGACCCCCTCGGGGTCGGCGCGCCCGTCGGCGAGCCCGCCCGACTTGCCGATCGCCTCATCGAGCGCGATGCCGCGCGCGTCAAAGGGCTCCACCGCATTGGTGCCGGTGGCCCCCATGACGGTGAAGCTCTGCGGCACCCGCTCGACGGTGAGAATGTCGCCCGGACGCAGATAGATATCCTCCTGCGGATTGTTGAGGAGCGCATAGATGGGCGCCCGCGCCGTGCGGCCGCCGCGCGTCAGCGTGACGAAGGTCTCCTGCACCGGCGAATGATAGCCGCCGGCGGAGGCGACCACATCCATGATTCGGTCGCCGCGCAGCGTCAAAGGCACGCGCGCGCCGTTGGACACCTCGCCGGTCACCGTAACCGAATTGCTGACGTTGCGGGAGACGTTGACGAGCGCTTGCGGCTCGATGGCCTTGCCGCGCAAACGGTCGACGATGACGGCCTCGACATCCTGCTGGGTGCGGCCCGCTACATGGATGCGCCCGGCGTAGGGCACGGTGACCGAACCGTCGCGTCCGACGACCTGGTCGGGAATGACGGCGGAGCGCGAGCCGGCGCTCATGGCGCCGCCAGCGGACGCCGAGAAGAGGCCGCCCGCGGCGGCTTCCCATACGGTGATCTGGATCGAGTCGCCGATGCCGATCATCTGCGTGACCGCCGGCCGGTAGTCGCCGAAAAAGCCGCGCAACGTGGGCGGCGCGCGCCGGGCTAACACGCCGAGCGAAAAATCATTGACCTCGACAAGAGCGATGACCGGCTCGGCTCCGACGAGGCTCGGGACTCCGGTGTCGAGAAAAGCCTTGCCCGAGGGGCCGGCGCTCGGCAGCAGCGTACAGCCGCTAAACAGCAAACCCGTGGCGAGCGCGCAACCGATCGGGAACCAATTGATGAATGGGATTTTCAATGTCGCTCCAGATATACGCTCGCGCCATAACAAAGCGAGGAACTCCACGCAACAGTAGCCGCCTTCCGTCAGACAGGGAAGGCGCCTCATGCGCCGGCGCAGCAATATCCGACCTATGTGGCGGAATTACCACAAGAATTGTTAATGGGCGTTAAGCAAGAAAATGGTGGGAAAAATGGTCGATCGGCCCTAAACGGCCGTCCCGCTAATAATCGTTCCCGACGGTCCGCAGCGAAAGCGCGCGCATGTTCGTCTCCGACAGGCGCTCGAAATCGGCGAGGCTATGCCTCTCGCCCTCGGCGCCGCGAAAGATGAGAACGTGGTCGGCGGCCACGACCATGTCATTATAGCGAAGCGTGGGATCGGCCAGCGCCGCCGCGAGCGGCCCCGCGGCTCCCGACGAGCTCGTGGAGGCGAACTGCGACCCCCTCTCGGCGCGATAAGTCGACTCAGCTTGCGCGGCGAAGGCTTCGTAACGCTGACGCGCGGCCTCGACGCGCAGCCGCCAAGCGACCCGCTCTTCCGCCTCGCGCATATTCCTCGCCTCGTCATACGTCAGGGACGCAACCGTCCGATCGGACTCGGCTTCGGCGCGGGCGGCCAGCGGCGCTTGGCCAAAAATCAAAAATATCGGCAAAATTTGGGCAAAGGTCAGTCGCATTCATGGAGAATGCGCGGACGGTCTAAAAGTTCCGCTTGAGTCGCCAGAGATTAAAAGATTCTTAGCCCTATTTTTCTTGCGTCGAAGCGGCGGCGATCCTGCGGCCGTCCTTGAACAATTTGCCGAAAAGACCCAGCACCGCGATTAGCGCCAGAGCCATGACGGCGACGTCGATCCCCGGCAGCGGGTCGTGCAGGCTCTCCGGGACGCCGAGCGCTATGGCGATAAAGGGCCAGAAGGCGAGGAGGAGGCGGAACTCCGTCACGCCAATGCCGAGATAGGCCATTTGCTGCGTCTGCCGCGTCGCGGCGCGAATATAGCAGTAGGACGAGAACAGCAGATAACAGACGAGGATGATCGCCGCCGCGCGCGCCGATAGGAAAGGCGAAAAGCCGTAGGCGACGATAAGCAGGACGTGCGAGAAAAGCTCGGCGACGTGATGCGTCATCCCGGAGCCGGGCAATTCCCCGCCGCGAAGCCGGGCGAGCGGCAAATCGGCGGTCAGCCCGAACCAGTTGACGAGCATTGCCGGCGGCAGGAGCCAGATCAGATCCGGCCATGAATGGCTTCCGACCAGAATAGCAGCGGCGCAAACCGCCGCGACAGCGCCAAGCAGCGACAGATGCGACGGCTTCACCCAATGCGGCGCCGCGCGAGCGATGGCGAGCGTCGCCTGCTGCTCCAGCGTATAGAAAAAGCTCTGGCCGCGCTGGGGAGAGGCGTTTCGCAACCATTTCAGGACATCGCCGCTTCTCATCGTCGCGCTTCGCTCTCACGCCTATTGGGAACGCGGACATCATCTCGCCGGCGACGAATGTCGCGCTCGCTCCTCGAACGTCCGCCGGTAAATGTAGCGGCTTCCCCGCCCCGCGCAAGTTAACGTCGCTTCATTCGCCAGAAACAAAAACGCGGCCAGGCGAGGCGTCGCCGTTGGAAACTCGGCTATTTTTCGTCAGGAAGACAGATCGCGTCCTGGCGAGCGGTTTGAGAAAAAGCGCGGAGTCGATATGCGAAAAGGCGTTCCTGGATCGACGTTTCAGAGGCGGAGGCCTGCATGACCGAAAAAATGATTGTCGCGCGCGAAGACGGCGTTTTGCGCCTCCTGCTCAATCGCCCGGAAAAGAAGAATGCGCTCGACCTCGACATGTATCGCGCCCTGGTCGACGCCCTTGCCGAGGCCGCGCGCGACGACGAGCTGCGCGCCGTCGTCTTCGCCGGCGCGGGCGGAAATTTCACCGCCGGCAACGATCTCGCGGATTTCCGCGATTTCAGGGGCTCCGTCGAAACTTTTCCGGCGCTCGCCTTCGTGCGGGCCCTCGCCGCTTTCCAAAAGCCGCTCGTCGCCGCCGTGACCGGCGACGCGATCGGCGTTGGCGCGACCCTTCTCTTTCACTGCGACCTTGCTTATGCGGATGCGCGGGCGCGCTTCAAAATGCCCTTCGTCGATCTGGCCCTCGTCCCCGAAGGCGGCGTGAGCCTGCTTGCGCCAAGGCGCCTCGGCATGGCGAAGGCCGCGCAATATCTCCTGCTGTGCGACAGCTTCGACGGGGAGGAGGCGCTGCGGCTCGGGCTGGTCAATGCGCTGGCGCCGGCGGAGCGCGTCATCGAGGTCGCGATGGACGCCGCGCGCCCGTCTCGCGGGCAAACCCGCCGCCGCCCTCATCGCGGCGCGAGCGCTGCTGCGCGGCGATCCGCAAGAGGTTCTCGCGCGCATCGACGCCGAGGCGGCGCTTTTCGCCAAGGCTCTCGCCTCGCCCGAGGCGCGCGAACGCTTCAACGCCTTTTTCGCCCAGCGCGGCGGCTAGATCGCGCTGGGTTTAGGCGGAATCGCCTAAACGATGATGACGTGATCGATTCCAAAAGCTTAGAGCGCGTTTGACGCGAAAAACCGGCATCCACTTTTACGCAGCGCGCTCTGGAGAATGCGAAGCGCGGCGCCGCTTGCGTTAACGGCCCTCTTCTCCCACATTCGAGAATAAGACATCCGCGTCCGCGCCGCCATGGGCGGACGCGCCAAATGGGCTGACTGGAAAAATATGCGCGATCCCTACGAGGTTCTTGGCGTGCCCAAATCGGCGAGCGCCGCCGATATCAAAAAGGCTTATCGCCAGCTCGCCAAAAAATTTCACCCCGACCGCAACAAGGACGATGCCAAAGCCAAGGAGCGTTTCTCGGAAATAAACTCGGCTTACGAAATCGTCGGCGACGAGGCCAAGAAAGCGCAATTCGACAAGGGCGAGATCGGCCCGGACGGGAAGCCGCGCTTCACCGGCTTTGAAGGATTCGGCGCGGGCGCCGGCCCCGGCGGCTTCGCCCGAAGCGCGCGCACGGGCGGCGGCCCCGGCGAGCCGCATTTCGAATTCCACTTCGGCAATGAAGGCGCGGGCGGGCGCGGCGGCTTCGATCCCTCCGACCTTTTCTCCGATCTTTTCGGCGGGGCGCGCCGACGCGCCGGCCCGCAGCCGACGCGCGGCGACGATGTCGTCGCGACCGCCGTCGTGCCGCTCGAAACCCTCGCGAGGGGCGGTTCGGCGCGCGTCATCCTGCCGAGCGGCCGCACGCTTGAAGTCAAAATCCCCGCCGGCGTCGACGAAGGCAAACAGATCAGGCTGCGCGGCCAGGGCCAGCCCGGCGCCATCGGGGGCGAGCCCGGCGACGCGCTGGTGACGGTGAAGGCGGCCGCCCATCCCTATTTCAAGCTCGACGGCCGCGATCTGCGGCTCGACCTTCCCGTCACGGTCTATGAGGCGGCGCTCGGCGCGCGGGTGGCGACGCCGACCCTCGACGGCAAGGTGGAGCTGACGATCCCGCCCCATTCCAACAGCGGGCGGGTGCTGCGGCTGCGCGGCAAAGGGCTGCCGGCGGCGGACGGCAAGATCGCCGGCGACCTATACGTCTCCTTGAAGATCATGCTGCCGGAGAAGGCCTCCGCCGATCTCGACGCGCGCATGCGCGAATGGCGCGACGCGCATCCTTACGATCCGCGCGCCAAAATGGGCTGACGACGCGCCCTTTCGCGCTTCGGCCGGCGAAAGCGCTATTTCTCGGTTTCGGCGGGCGCGGCGACGCTCGCCGCCGCCTTCTCGGCCGCGGCCTGGAGAAACTCCGGAGAGAGCGAGCCAACAAGCACGAAGGCGAAGCCGCCCGCGCGCCATTCGATCGTCGTCAGGCCGGGGCCGCCGCGATGTCCCGTGGAGGCGCCGGAGCCTTCCGTCCGCTCAAAATAAAGGCCGAGACGGCCCCCGTCCTCGCGCTCATAGACGAGAAAGCCCGCCGGCGCCGCGACGCCCGGCGCGACGCGCCCGCCGAGAAAGCGCAGCCCCACGCCGCTCAAATCCGGCGCGCGCGCAATGCCGACGCGCTCCTGCAGCCACGCCAGAAGCTCCCGGCGCCGGGCGGCGTCGATTTCGACCGGCCGCGAGTCGAGGACGAAAGTGGCGTAGGCGAA
>NZ_JAZHYN010000015.1:0-45000 GCF_036576025.1 Methylocystis borbori
CCGGTCGTCGCGTCGGGCGCGGGCTCGGCCGCCGGCGGAGGCCGCGTCGCCTTGGCGACGGCGGGAGGCAGCGCCTCATTCTCGACGGGGCTGCCGTCGGGACGCACCGTCACCGTCTTCACGCGCCGCGGCTGCGCTGCGGAAGGGGGGGCGGCCTCATGCGGGGCGTTGACGGGACCATTGCCGAGTTGGACCACCCGGGGCGAGACGGTGGGATCGACCGCCTGTTCCTGATTAGCCACGACCTGCTTGACTGGCGTGGGCTCCTTGCGATCGAGCACGGCCGTTCCGGCGTCGGGCGCGCTCGTCCCCGCATCCGTCGTCGGCCTGACCTTTACCGGGCCTTCCGGCGCGACGATGGTGGCGATTTCGCGCGAGGCGTCGGAGCCGTTGCGATGCCAGAAGGCGAAGCCGATGCTCGCGACGGCGATAAGCGAGATCGCCACGACCGCGTGCCAGGGACGCAGCCAGCCGCCGAACCGTCGCGGTTCGTCCTGTTCATATTCTTCTTCCGACTGGCCGTAGTCGAGATATTGCGAATCGTCGGTCCAGCCGCCCTCCGCGCCGCCGTGATAGGCGGGATCATACACTGGCGCCTCGACAGGCGCCTCCGCATAGCGGCCGTCCGCCTGCGCCTGGTAATAATCCCTCTCGTCGGGATAGGCGGGCTCGGCGGCCGCGTCGAAAGCGGGTTCGTGATAATGGGAGGGGTCATAATGGGCCGCCTCATAGTGAGGCGCCTCATCCGCCGCGGGCGGCGCGGCGTCGTAGGAGCCGCGCAATTCCACCGCTGGCGCGCGCGCCGGCGCCTCGGGCTCGGCGAGGATGCGGCCATAGGGATCGGCGTTCGCCGTCTCATAGCTGTCCATCAACCGCGCGAGTTCGCTCAACGGGTCGTCGCCGACGCGCCTTTTATCCGGGCCGCGCAGACGCCGCTCGAATTCGCCCAGGTCGATTGCAGGGCCCCTGACAGTATCCTCGCGCATCGTGCACCTCGCTCGTTCACCTCAAAGGGGCGCATAGGAATCGGAAGGCGCGCCTCGCCCGGCCGTGGCCGCTCGGGCGTCGCATCAGCGCATTTCGTCCGGGGCGCTTACGCCCAAGAGCCTCAGGCCCGACGCCAGGACGATCGTTAAGGCGTTCACCAACGC
This sequence comes from Methylocystis borbori, assembly GCF_036576025.1. Taxonomy (NCBI): domain Bacteria; kingdom Pseudomonadati; phylum Pseudomonadota; class Alphaproteobacteria; order Hyphomicrobiales; family Methylocystaceae; genus Methylocystis; species Methylocystis borbori. The sequence goes on from NZ_JAZHYN010000015.1 coordinate 1,152, forward strand.
CACCCGGACGATGGTTAAATCTCTCTCGTTTGAATTAACAAAGCGTAATTGAGGGTGGTCCTTGCCGCGATTCCAATGGGCGTGGAACACGCTCGCCAATTCATGCAGATAGAAGGCGACGCGGTGCGGCTCATGCGCCGCCGCGGCGGCTTCGACGACACGCGGATATTGCGCGATCGTCTTGGCGAGCGCAAGCTCGCCCTCATCCTGGAGCAAATTGAAGTCCGCCCCGGCCAAGCTCTCGCCTGAAAGGTCGAGATCGGGAAAGGCGGCGAGCGCCTGGCGCAGCGCCGATTTTCCCCGCGCATGCGCGTATTGGACGTAAAAGACCGGATTGTCCTTGGATTGCTCGATCACTTTGGCGAGATCGAAATCGAGCGGCGCGTCATTCTTGCGATAGAGCATCATGAAGCGCACGGCGTCGACGCCGACCTCGTCCACGACTTCCCGCAGCGTGACGAAATCGCCGGCGCGCTTCGACATTTTTACCGGCTCGCCGCCCCGCATCAGCTTCACGAGCTGACAGAGCTTCACGTCGAGCGCAACCTTGCGATCCGAGAGCGCGGCGACGGCCGCGCTCATGCGCTTGACATAGCCGCCGTGATCCGCCCCCCAGACATCGACGAGCGTATCGAAGCCCCGGTCGATCTTATCCTTGTGATAGGCGATGTCGGCGGCGAAATAGGTCGGCGAGCCGTCGGATTTCTTTAAGGCGCGGTCGACGTCGTCGCCAAATTGCGTCGATTTGAACAGCGTCTGCTCGCGATCCTCCCAATCGTCGGGCAATTGCCCCTTGGGCGGCGGCAGGCGGCCTTCATAGACGAGGCCCTTCGCGCGCAGCCAATCGATCGCCGCGTCGATCGCCGAGACGCCGTCTTTCTTCTCATGCAGCGTCCGCTCGGAGAAGAACGTCTCATGCGTGATGCCGAGCGCGGCGAGATCCTCGCGGATCATCGCCATCATCGCATCAATCGCGGTGTTTTTGACGATCGGCAGCCATTCGCTTTCCGGCTTGTCGAGGAGCGCCGCGCCGTGAGCTTTTGCCAGCGCCTCGCCCACGGGCTTCAGATAATCGCCAGGATAAAGCCCTTCGGGAATCGCGATTGTTTCGCCCAGCGCCTCGCGGTGCCGCAGAAAAGCGGAGCGGGCGAGGACATCGACCTGCGCGCCAGCGTCGTTGACGTAATATTCGCGCGTCACCTCGCAGCCGGAAAAGGCGAGAAGATTGGCGAGGGCGTCGCCAAAGACCGCGCCCCGGCCATGGCCGACATGCATCGGTCCGGTAGGATTGGCCGAGACATATTCGACGTTCACTTTGCCCTGCAGGGCGCCGGCGCGACCCTTTTCGACGCGTCCGAAACGATCCGGCTCAAGCAACGCCGCGCGGAGGACCTGCGCGAAGATTTCGGGCTTCAAACGGATATTGATGAAGCCCGGACCGGCGACCTCGGCGCTCGCGACATTCTCCGTTTGCGCCAGCGCGTAGCAGATTTCGACCGCCAGTTCACGGGGATTGGCAAAGGCGGGTTTCGCCTCCTTGGCGAAGACCATGGCGGCGTTCGACGCGAGATCGCCGAGCGTCGCCTCCTTCGGCGGCTCGACGACGAAACGCGCATGATCGAGGTGGGGCAGCCTGCCGTCGGCCGCGATGCCATCAAGAATGGCGGCGATGCGGGCGTGAAAATCGTCGAAAATGTTCATGAGGGTCCGAAGCGAAAGGGGTTGGGCGCGGTTTAGCAGAGCCGATGCTCAAACGCATCCCAAGGGCACCGCGTCGTGAAAGGAAGATCACACTGCTTTCGCCAATGTCTCCGCCACCCAAGCGTTCAGGCTCTTGCCGGCGGCCTCCGCGCGCATGGCGGCGCGCGCATGCAGTTCCGGCGGCACGCGCAGCATGAGCTTCCCCGAATAGGGTTTCTGCGGCGCCTCGCCGCGCTCGGCGCAAGTCGACAAATAGAAGTCGACCGCCTCATGAAAGGCGGCGCGGATTTCGTCAACGGACGCGCCGTGAAAGGTCACAATGTCGCGAATGCCTGCGACGCGGCCAATGAAAGCCTCGTCCTCCTCGCTATATTCAATCCGCGCTGCGTAGCCCTTATAGGTCATCGGATTCATTAGATCATTCCGGTTCCGGCGCAACGCCGATCAGTTCAAGAAACTCGCGCGCCGCGCGGACTTGATACGGCTTGGCCTCCTTACCCGGATGCGGCCGATGAAAATCGGCGCGCGCCGCGCCAAATTTGAAGCCGATGCGCGAACCACGCCCTTCGATCGCTTCACATCCAATCGCGAGGAACAGCCTTTCGATTTTGCGCCATTCCAGCGTCGTCGGCGCGGGAGAGGAAAAAACGACCAAGGTGCGCCGATGCGCGCTGTTCAGATCCATTGAAATATCGCTTCCTGCTATTAGATGCAATCATAAAATGATATCACTTGCGGGTTCCAGCGCGCGCCTCGTTCAGCCGCTTAACTTCATTCAGCGCGTATCGATCCGTCATGCCGGCGATATAGTCGGCGACGACGATGGCGCGCTCGGCGCCTTGCAGCACGGCGGCCTGCGCCGCCCATTCCGGCGGCATCAGCGCCGGCGTCTCGAAAAAGGCGGGAAAGAGAAGCGAGATCGCCTCGCGCGCCCGATCCCACACGCCCGCGACCTTCTCGTGCCGATACATATTGTCGAAAAGGAAGCTCTTGATGTCGCGCTCGGCGTCGGCCATCGGCGGCGAAAGGCCCACGAGGGTCTCGCCCGCCGCGCGAACGTCATCGGCGCTTTGCGGCGCGAGGCGCGCGAGGCGGCGCAGCGACTCGCCGATCGCGTCTTCGACAAAGGCGGTGATGACGCGGCGGACGAGTTCGTGAATGACGCGCGGACGTTCGAGGCCCGGATGCTCGTCGTCAATCCGCGCGAGCAGGCCCGCGACGAAAGGCGCCTGCGCGATGTCCTCAAGCGCGAAAAGGCCGGCGCGCAGGCCGTCGTCTATATCATGGCCGATATAGGCGATGTCGTCCGCCTGCGCCGCCGTCTGCGCCTCGAGGCTGGCGAAGCTCGAAAGCTCCAGCGGAAAAACCGCGTCGAACGCCAGGATGTAACGTGAAAGCGGCCGGCCATGCCCGAGGCGGGCTGCTGGCTCCTCATCCGGGGAGTGTGACTCATGATCTGTTCCCTCACCCTGAGGAGCGCCTGAAAGGCGCGTCTCGAAGGGTGGGAACGCCGCGAATCCAGTTTCTGGAGCATCCTTCGAGACGCCGCTTCGCGGCTCCTCAGGATGAGGATTCGCATTAGGGGCCAGACACTCGGTGTGAGGGAGAGGATGGCGACCGCCTGCGCCTTCGCGCCCCAAGAGTGGCCCATTGTGCTTGACGATGCCCTCCAGCGTCTCCCAGGTCAGATCGAGGCCGTCGTAATTGGCGTAGCGGCGCTCCAGCAGCGTTACCACCCGCAGCGCCTGCGCGTTGTGGTCGAAGCCGCCATAGGCGGCCATGCAAGCCTCCAGCGCCCCCTCCCCCGCATGGCCGAAAGGCGTATGGCCGAGATCATGGGCGAGCGCGACCGCCTCGGCGAGGTCTTCATCAACGCGCAGGGCGCGGGCGAGGGCGCGGGCGATCTGGCCGACCTCTATGGTGTGGGTGAGCCTTGTGCGAAAATGGTCGCCATCGAGCGGCACGAAGACTTGCGTCTTATGCGCCAGCCGGCGGAAGGCGGTGCAATGGATGACGCGGTCGCGGTCGCGTTGAAACTCGCTGCGCGTCGGCGACGGCGATTCGGGATAGAGCCTCCCGCGCGAGCGCATCGCGTCGCAGGCGTATGGCGCGAGAGGCCAGCGAACCGCCACTTGCGCTCCTTTCGTTGAAAGAGTTGGGCTCAAGCCCTATGTTGCAGCCCAAAGCAGGTCCCGCAAGGACTTGCGCAAGCAAGCGGCGAAATGGGGAGAAACGGATGACTGCCAGCGACATCGCCCTCACCGAACAGGCGGTTGAGCGCATTCACGCGATTCTTTCCAATGAATCGCCGGGGGCCGTGTTTCGCGTTTCGGTCGAGGGCGGCGGCTGCTCGGGCTTTCAATATCAATTCGCTGTCGAGCCCGCGGCCGGCGTCGAGGACGCGCTGCTCGAACAGGGCGGCGCCCGGGTCGCGATCGACCCGACGTCGCTCGGCTTCCTGACGGGCGCGCGCATCGATTTCGTCGACGACCTCATGGGTCAATCCTTCCGCGTCGAAAATCCCAACGCGACCGCCTCCTGCGGCTGCGGAACGAGCTTCGCCATCTAACAACCTCCACTGACGGGAGCGGCGGATGGAAGCGCTGTTCATCGGCCACGCCTATATCGACGTCACCATGCGGACAGACCGCATGCCGATCGGCGACGAGAAGGCGGTCGCGCGCGATTACGCCGTGAGCTTTGGCGGCAACGCGGTCACCGCCGCCTTCGCCTGCGCCAAGCTCGGCCATCCGGTCGATCTCTTGACGACGCTCGCCGGCGACTGGCTCGGGCATATGTTCGTCGATATGGCGCAGACCTATGGGATGCATGTGCATGCCCGCAAGGTGGCGCGCTCTTCGCTCTCCTTCGTCCTGCCGAATAACGGCAAGCGCGCCATATTGCGCGCCCGCGACGACAATTATCTCCAGGGCTTTCCCCGCCTCGACGTTTCGCGGGCGCGGCTCCTCCATCTCGACGGCCATATGGCCGACGCCGCGCTCCATTACGCCAAGGCGGCGCGGGCCAGCGGCGCGCTCGTCTCGCTCGACGGCGGGGCGCTGCGGCCCTGCATCGAGGAAGTGACCGGCTATGTCGACGTCGCCATCGTCGCCGAAAAGCTCTGCGAGCAGATGTCGCTCTCCGAGCTCGATATGCTCGGCTGGCTCAAATCCAAGGGCTGCCGCATCGGCGGCGTGACGAGCGGCGACCGAGGCATGTTGTGGTACGACGAAACCGGCGAGATTTCGCGCCTGCCGTCGCTTTCCGTGCCCCGCGAGATCATCGTCGACACCTCGGGCGCAGGCGACGTGTTCCATGGCGCTTATTGCGCCTCCTATCTGGAGCGGCCCGACGCGCCCTGGCGGGAGCATTTCGAATTCGCCCGCGCGGCTTCCGCGCATAAGATCCAGCATCTCGGCAATGAGGCGGGCCTGCCGACGCAGGACGACGTGGCGGCGGCGATGGCGGCCTTTCCGCCGGCGGAGGCGCTGAGCCCCGCCTGAGTCGGCGAAGCCGCGCCGGCCCGTCGGCGACGCGAAAGAGCGCGCGGGAAAGGAAAGCGGAAAGAGACGCGGGAAGAATGACGCGGGACTTGGCAAACCGCGCGCCCGCCTGTATAGCCGGGCCTCGCTTTCCCCGATAGCTCAGTTGGTAGAGCACGCGACTGTTAATCGCTAGGTCGTAGGTTCGAGTCCTACTCGGGGAGCCAGCAGCTTTTTCCACATCGTTTCACCGCGCTTCGGCGCGTTTCGTTTGGCGCAACTTTTCCCTTATGTCCGTTGGGATTGGGCGCGATCGGCGTTCCTATTCGGCTTCGCCAGGCGCGTGGGCTTTTGCGTTTCGGCGCACACGGGCCGCTGCGGTCACTCGACGGCTATGGATTTTACGCCATGATGCAACTTTATCGCTTCTGCATAGGCGTCTGCCGTAGCCATCTCGCCAGAAAAATTAAAGTGACATTTATCCGGTAGTCTAAAATTGTCTGTAATCAATTGGTCAGTATCAGCTCCTAATACGACCAATCCACTTTTAACGAGCTTTTGCTGCGCCTCTGTTACCGAGTTAGACGATCGCCACCGCTTTTCAAAAAAACTCATCATATTACATTTGCTTGCTATGCCGATATATGCCGGAGCTCTTATTGTATTTTCACGCACCATATCAAGCAGACTGCGGAACTGGCTTTCATACTCATCTACAGATGTGTTCGCTAGATAATCAGACTCACCCTGATGCCAGATAATATCCGTCACATCGTACTTGCCGACGAAATTCCGTATTACGTCTCGCGCGATTCCATGTAGATCGCCGCCGCTTCCCCAGCGCGCAATATTAGTTCCAGCTACACCAGAAGATATGATAACTACTTTGTCATATATTCCCGCGGCAACTAGCTTGTCAGCGAGTAAAGGTAAAAAGCTCCCTCTATCCCCCGACGCTCCCAGTAACGGCGGAAGCGCATCATAACACTTGCCATCGAAATAATTCAATATGTTACGATAATTGGCCAGCGCCGTATATTTTTCGCCGTGATTTGCCGAGTTTGATTGGCCAAAAGCAAATATTACTCCCGTTTTGTCGTCTTGCATCGGACAACTGAGTTCAATTTTGCCAGAATATGCAGTTAACCGCCCGAATTCGTCATATGCATATGCCTTAGAGCTAATCCATTGTTCTAGAGAGCGGATGTATGGCGCCGGCGGCAGGTCGTTTTTAAAGCTATATCCACCCAAGACATAAGCAGCGATTGAAACCGCTATTATAGATGGCAGCTTTCTCGCGGCGCCCTTAAGCCCCTCGAACCTTCTCGTCTTCTCTCGCGCGAACATTTCGTCATCCATCTTCGCGCCTAGTTCTCTCGCTGAATCTTGGTCGATTTTGGACGGCCCCCCCCGGACCCGGCCGGCGGGGCTTTTTGCGTCTCTGGGCTCCTGTCCTCTCTCTCCTGGGCGGAGCTTGGCGCCCTCGCGGGCCTCGTCGGCGCGCCGCACAATCTCGCGCCGCGCCGCCGCCGATGAAGCCGTCCGAGCGCGTGGGCAAGAAGAGCCCCGTCGATCCAAGAGCGGCGCTGCTCGACACGATCTCCGCTATGGTCGCGGCGCCCGTGCCGACGAGGACAGGGTTGACGATCGGCAGGGCGGAAATCCGGCTATTCTGGCTCTCGCTCGATGTATAGCCCGCGTTCAGGCCGACATAGAAGCCCGTCCAGAGCGGCGACGGCCCCTGCAGGTCGTCGGCTGCGGCCGAGCGGCGAGCGCCAGCGCGAAAGCAACGGCGGAAAGAGCTTTCTTCAAACTTGGCGCTCGTCATGTCCAAGGCGATCTCTCGCCTCAGACGCATCCCATCAGCGCGCCATGCGCACAGTCAACGCGGCGTTCGCCACCGTCCACTTGAATCTTGAACTCCGAGCTTGAGCCGGGACTTCCTCTTGATCGGAGCGCCGACGCTCAAAGCGCGCTTTCGAGGTCAGTCTTCTTGAAATCGTCGCCCACATAGAGCAGCCGGCATCCGTGCTCCTTCGCCGCCTCATAGGCGAAGCAGTCGCCGAAATTCAGCGCCGCCGGATGCGCGCCTTTCCCCCATCGTTCATAGGCCTGCGCGATGCGCCGCGCCGAGGCGGGCGTCACGCTGATGATCTCGAAGCCGAGCCCCTCGATCAGACGCGCCATCTCCTCGCCGACATTGCGTCGAGCAGCAACGATCAACGCCTCCGCCACCGTGCCAGCGGAGATGAGGAGATCGTCTTCGGCTTCCAGCACGCTGACGCAGGCGTCGGCGTCCGGCTCGCCGAGCACGATCGCCATCAGCGCGGAAGTATCGACCGCGATCATCCGGGCAGGCCGTCATCGCCGTAGAGAAAATCCTGGCTGCGCGCGGCGCTCGGTCCAGGGGCGGCCTTTGCCGCGGCGGAGGCCCGCACCGCCTCGATCAGCGCCCGACGGGATCTCCTGTCCGGAGTCGGCGTCACCGGCGCGAGGCGCGCGACGGCGTGGCCATGGCGGGTCAGAATGACCTCGTCCCCCGCCTCGGCGCGCCGAACCAACTCCGTCAATTGCCCCTTGGCCTCGGTCACGGACACACGCATGGCAGCTCCCATCCGGGTTGTTGAAGACGCGCCCTTTCCGATATTTAGACTATTATCTGGTCCATTTGAACGCCACATAACTCATGATCGCGCCACACTGTCGCGCGGCCGAGAAAGCCGTTGCATTGCGTGGGCGAAGGCAAAATGATCGCGCGGGGGCGCGACGAGAGGATTTGGATGCAGATCGACTGGACGCATTTTTCGCCCGGCGCCGCGCTTATCGGCGGCGCCGAGATCGGCCTCGCCGCCGGCTTGATGATTCTTCTGCTCGGGCGCATCGCCGGCGTCAGCGGCATTCTCGCCGGCATAATTCCATTCAGGCGCGAAGAGACAGGCTGGCGGCTTGCCTTTGCGCTTGGCCTTGTCGCCGCGCCCCTCTTCGCGAGCCTTTTCCGAGCGCCCGCCCCGCCCGAATTTACCGCGGGCTATCCGCTGCTCGCGCTTGCGGGGCTTCTTGTCGGCTTCGGCGCGCGTCTTGGCGGCGGCTGCACCAGCGGCCATGGCGTCTGCGGCCTTTCGCGCTTCTCGCTTCGCTCGGTTGTCGCGACAGTGACATTCATGTCCGTCGCGATCGCGACCGTCTTCGTCGTGCGCCATGTGATCGGTTGACGATGAAGACGCGAATCCCGCTCTCCTTCCTTATCGGCCTGATCTTTGGCGTCGGCCTCGTCGTCTCCGGCATGAATCTGCCGAGCAAAGTGCAAGGCTTTCTCGACATAGCCGGGCTGTGGGACCCCTCGCTCGCCTTTGTGATGATTGGCGCCATTGGCGTTGCAACCCTCGCCTTCCGCCTCGCGGCGGGGCGGCGGATCAGCTTCATCGGCGAGCCAATCCAGCAGCCGGCCGCGGGCCGCGTCGACGCCCGGCTCGTCGTCGGCGCGGCGATATTCGGCGTCGGCTGGGGCCTCTCCGGCGTGTGCCCCGGCCCCGCCACCGTCAATCTCGCCTTTCTGGACCCAAAGGCTGTCGTCTTTTTTGTCGCGATGGTCCTTGGCATGGCGATCGAGAGGATGGGACCGCTATTGAAGCGCGCATCGGCGCCCGCCGCCGTCGAGCAGGACAGCTGAGAAATTTATAGGGAGAACTGCATTGGAAGCGCCGGAGCTCGCGGTGACGCAATGGTTCAATACGCCCGCGCCGATCGCGCTGGCGGCGTTGCGCGGCCGCGTCGTCTTCCTGCACGCCTTCCAAATGCTTTGTCCGGGATGCGTCGCGCATGGAACGCCGCAGGCGAAGAAGGCGCATGAGCTCTTTCAAAATTCCGATCTCGCGGTGATCGGCCTCCACACCGTCTTCGAGCATCACGCCGCCATGACGCCCGTGTCGCTCGAAGCCTTCATTCACGAATATCAGCTGAGCTTTCCCATCGGCGTCGATCAGCCCGGCGAGAATGGCCCCATCCCCGTCACCATGGCCCGCTACCGGATGCGCGGCACGCCGACGGCGATCCTCATCGGACGCGACGGCGCCATTCGCCATCACGGCTTCGGACAAGAGGACGACATGGCGCTCGGGGCGGTGATCGCGACGCTGCTCTCCGAGCCGACGCCGCCGTGACGAAGCCGCCTATTCGGCGCGGCGTTCGATCTCTTCCATATCGGCGTCGGTCAGGCCGAAGTGGTGGCCGATCTCATGCACGAGCACATGCGTGACGATCGTTTCGAGCGTATCCTCGCTATCCGCCCAATAGTCGATGATCGGCCGGCGATAGAGCCAGATCATATTCGGCTGTTCGCCGGTTTCGGCGAGATGCGCGCCGTGAGTGAGGCCGCGCCCGCGAAAGAGGCCGAGGAGGTCGAATTCCGTCTCGCAGTCCATGGCGTCGAGCGTCTCGTCGTCGGGAAAATCCTCGACGCGGATGACGAGCCCCTCGCACAGCCTTGTGAATCGTTGCGGCAGCGCGGCATAGGCCGCGTCGGCGAGCGCCTCAATGTCGGCGAGGGTCGGCGCGCGCTGCGCCGACAGAGGATGATCGAGCGGCGCGCGGCTCACGCGCTCGAACGATCCCAGTTCCGCACGTCGACGAAGCGGCCGGCGATCGCCGCCGCCGCCGCCATCGCCGGCGAAACGAGATGGGTGCGGCCCTTGAAGCCCTGACGCCCTTCGAAATTGCGGTTCGAGGTCGAGGCGCAGCGCTCTCCCGGCGCCAGTCGGTCGGGATTCATCGCAAGGCACATGGAGCAGCCGGGCTCGCGCCATTCGAAGCCGGCGGCGAGAAAGATTTTATCCAATCCTTCCGCCTCGGCCTGTTCCTTCACGAGGCCGGAGCCCGGCACGACCATGGCGTTGACGCGCGCGTTGACGCGCTTTCCCGCAGCTATTTTCGCGGCCGCGCGCAGATCCTCGATGCGGCCATTGGTGCAGGAGCCGATGAAGACCCGGTCGATCTCAATGTCGCTTACCCGCTCGCCCCCCTTAAGGCCCATATAGTCGAGCGCGCGTTCGATCGCCGCGCGCTTTTGCGGCGTCTTGGCGCTGTCGGGCGTCGGGACCAGGCCGTCGATGCGCGCGACGTCCTCGGGGCTCGTGCCCCAGGTGACGAGCGGCGGCAGACTGGCGGCGTCGAGGCGGATCACCTTGTCGAATTTTGCGCCTTCGTCGGAAAAGAGCGTCTCCCAGTAGCGCAGCGCCTCGTCGAAGACGGCGCCCTTCGGCCCCTTGGGACGGTCCTTGAGATAGGCGAAGGTCTTTTCGTCGGGCGCCACGAGACCGGCGCGCGCGCCGCCCTCGATCGACATGTTGCAGACCGTCATGCGCCCTTCCATGGAAAGGTCGCGAATGGCCTCGCCGGCATATTCGATCACATGCCCCGTGCCGCCGGCCGTGCCGATCTCGCCGATGATGGCGAGGATGATGTCCTTGGCGGTGGCGCCGTCGGCAAGCTTGCCGTCGACCTGCACCAGCATATTGGCGGCTTTCTTCTGGATCAGCGTCTGCGTCGCGAGCACATGCTCGACTTCCGACGTGCCGATGCCATGCGCGAGCGCGCCGAAAGCGCCATGTGTGGAGGTATGGCTGTCGCCGCAGACGATCGTCATGCCCGGCAAAGTGAAGCCCTGCTCCGGCCCGATGATATGCACCACGCCCTGACGCTTGTCGTGCTCATTGAAATATTCGACGCCGAATTCCTTCGCGTTGATCGCAAGCTGATCGACCTGCGCCTTGCTCTCCGGATCTTCGATCGGCAACGAACGGTCGGTGGTCGGCACATTGTGATCGACGACGGCGAGCGTCTTTTGCGGCGCACGCACCTTGCGGCCCGACATGCGCAGGCCCTCGAAAGCCTGCGGGCTCGTCACCTCATGCACGAGATGGCGGTCGATATAGAGGAGGCAAGCGCCGTCGTCCTGGCGATCGACGACATGATCGTCCCAGATTTTGTCGTAGAGCGTGCGCGGCGCTGCGTTGGATGACATATCTTTGCGTTTTCCTCTCGCCGTTTAGAACGACCCTTGAATTGGAAGTCTTCTACCCGTAACGCAAGCCCCATGGAAGAGAGTTCGCGCCGCCGCTCGTCCGGGAGTTCGTGGTGAGCCGGCCGCCGCCGGCTCTTCCGCTTCCGCTCGCGCGGGCCATAGAAGCGCGGCTCGAAGGACGCCCGCAGGCGGCGCTGCGGGAAAGCGCCCGACGCCTCTCGGACAATTATCGCGCCCGCAGGTCAACGCGCGAAGCGATCCGCGACGAGGGCGACGCGCTGGCCTACGCCCTGACGCGGATGCCAGCCACCTACGCCGCCATAAGCGCGGTTTTGGGACGCCTTGCGGAAGAACAGCCGGGCTTCGCGCCGAGGCGCCTTTTGGACGCCGGCTGCGGCCTTGGCGCGGCCGCCTATGCGGCGCGCGAGGTCTGGCCGGGCCTTGCCGCCGTGACGCTGCTCGACCGCAACGCCGCCTTTCTGGCGCTCGCAAGGGCGCTCCTGGCGGAAAACGGCGACGCGCCACTCCTGGAAGCCCAAACGGTCGAAGCCGACCTCCTCCGCCTGCCGGCCCCAAGCGACGCCCCCTACGACCTCATCGTCGCGGCCTACGCCCTCACCGAAATCGCGGAAAGCGCCCTGCCCGCCGTCGTCGATTCGCTCTGGGCGCGGGCGAGCGGCGCGCTCGTCATCGTCGAGCCGGGCACGCCGCGCGACCATGCGCGGCTGCTCGCCCTCCGCGACCGGCTGATCAGCCTTGGCGCGACGGTCGTCGCCCCCTGCCCGCATGGGGCGCCCTGTCCCATGCGGGCGCCCGACTGGTGCCATTTCTCGGTGCGGCTGCCGCGTCGGCGCGCCCACAGGCTGCTGAAAGGCGCCGATGCGCCCTTCGAGGACGAGAAATTCGCCTATCTTGCTCTCTTGCGCGAGGGCGGCGCGCCCGCCCCCGTGCGCGTCATCGCGCCGGCGCGGGTCAATAAAGCCGGAATTTCGCTTAAGCTCTGCACGAATAAAGCATTGTGCGAGACATTCATTCCCAAGCGCGAAAAGGCGCGCTACGAACGAATGCATAGAAAGGACTGGGGCGATCCGCTGGAAGCCCCGGCGGAGGAAAATTTATGAACCGCCAACGACCCAGAGTATCGCCCTATCTGACCGTCAGTCCCGCCGCCGCGGCGATCGCTTTTTACACCGGCGCCTTCGGCGCCAAGCAGCGCGCCTTGATGCCCTCCGTCGACGGCCTGCGCATCGCCCATTGCGAATTGCTCATCAATGACGGCTCGGTCATGCTGGCGGACGCCTTTCCCGAATTCGGCCAGACTCGCGTCCCCATGCCGGGCGAACATTCGACCATGTCGGTCAGCCTCGAATATGACAAGGCGCAGGACGTCGACGACATTTGCGCCCGCGCCGCCAAGCTCGGCGCCAAGATCGAGACTCAGCCGACCAATTCCTTCTGGGGCACGCGCTACGCCTCGCTGCGCGATCCCTTCGGCCATCGCTGGATTTTGAACGCGCCGCTGGAGAAGTGAGCGAAACGCAAAACCGCCCGGAGCCTTGCGGCGCCGGGCGGCGAAAATAGCGCGGGACCGTCGTTACTCGGCGGGAGCCTTCGGCTTGGTGTCGATGCGCTCGGCGATGCGGGCGGATTTGCCGCGACGGTCGCGCAGATAATAGAGCTTGGCGCGGCGCACCTTGCCGCGGCGGACGAGCTTGACCGAGTCGATCAGCGGCCCATGGAGCGGGAAGACGCGCTCGACGCCCTCGCCATAGGAAATCTTGCGGACGGTGAAGCTCTCGTTTAGCCCGCCGCCCTGACGGGAGATCACGACGCCCTCATAGGCCTGGATGCGGCTGCGCTCGCCTTCCTTGACCTTGACGTTGACGACGACCGTGTCGCCCGCGCGAAATTCGGGGATTTTCTTGCCTTCGATGAGCTTGGCGGCCTGTTCGGCCTCAAGCTGCGCGATAATGTTCATAACCGTAAACTCCAGCCGTTTCGTCCTGGCCTCAGGAGGCTGGCCCGTGGGGCCGACGAGCGTTTCGGGACGCTGTTTTAGTTGAAGCCGCCCCAATAGCCGAAGCGGGCGCTTTTGTCGAGCCTTACGCGCGGGCCGGCGCGCGCTGAACGCCGCGCATTGAAGATCGCCGATAGAAATTGACGGGCGTCAACGGATTTTCTTGGCTCTCGCGCTATACTCAGATGGGGCGCTGGCGTTTTCCAACTCGCAGGAGGAACGCGACATGACCCAACAGGAAGAGCGGCTCGGCGACGGCGCCGAGACGGAGAGGCGCGCGACCGATCGTATAAGCGAAGGCAAGCCGCCTCTCGACGACTTGGCCGAGGCGGGAACCGAGATTTTGGACCGCCTCCAGGACACGAACCGTCTCTGGCTGGCGCGCCTTCAGCAGGAGGCGGCCTTGACGGGAGAACTCGCGACCAAGCTGACGGCGTCGCGCTCTTTGTCGGAAAGCGCGTCAGTGTTGCAGGACTGGACGGCCAAACATATCGAGCTGGCCACCGAAGACGCGCGCCGCGTCTTCTCCGAAACCCAGAAGCTGATCAACGTCGGGGCGCGTTTCTGGTCGCTCCCTGCCGCGCGATCGGGGCCAGCCGATGGCGGGCGGTTCTTTTCGTAAAGTCTCACGAAGCGGAGGCGCGCTCGCGCCTCCCCTTCCCTCGCGCGCCTATTCGTTTTCGCGATCAAGCGTAAAGCCGACCTTCAACACCACCTGATAATCGGCGACGGCGCCCTTATCCACGGCGCCGCGAATCTGCACCACTTCGAACCATCTGAGACGCCGCACCGTTTCGCCGGCGCGTTTGATGGCGGCGCCGATGGCGTCTTCGACGCTGTCGGGCGACGAGCCGACAAGCTCAACGATTTTGTAAACATGTCCTTCCATCTGACGCTCCTTTGAAATCAATGCTCCCGATAGGTAGGGCGGCATCGGCGGGCGTCACGACGATCAGGTCAAACGATCGCCGAACAGGAACTCCATCGCCCGGTCAAGCCGGATATGCGGCAATGGCGACAATGACCCTTCGCGGCCGAGCGCGGCGACAGGCGGGCGGAATTTGAGAAAGCGAAACTCCGCCTCTTCCTCGGAGACGGCGAGCGCCTCGCCGCGAAAGACATTGCGCGGGTCGGCCGGCAGTTCGCCCGGAAAAATGGCGCCTTCCGCCTCGCCGTCGAAAATCTCGTCGCCGATGCGCTCGCCGGCGACGGGCGTGCCGACGATCGCCGACAGACTCTCGCCCTCGTGACGCACCATCGCCTCGCGGGTGGCGCGAACGGCGGCGAGCGCGATCACATCGATTTTGGCGCCGACGCCCTCTGCCCGCGCGATGGCGCGCGCGGTCAGATGGCGCAGGATCGCTTCGAGCCTGTCGTGGCTCGTGTGATGCAGATGGTCCGCTTTCGTCGCCGCGAAGAGGATGCGGTCGATTTTCGGCCGGAAGATCGTCGAGAACAGGCTGGCGCGGCCGGTGCGAAACGCCGTCAGCACGCCCGTGAGCGCCGTTTCCAGGTCGCGCACCGCCTCGGGGCCGGAATTCAAGGCGGCGAGCGCGTCGACGAGCACGATCTGCCGATCGAGCCGCGCGAAATGGTCGCGAAAGAAGGGTTTGACGACCTGCGCCTTATAGGCCTCGTAGCGCCGCTCCATCTCGCGCCCGAGGCTGCGATAGGGAAGATCCTCGCCTTCTTCGACGGAGAGCGGCGCGAAAGTGAGCGCGGGCGATCCTTCGAGGTCGCCGGGCATCAGGAAGCGCCCTGGCGGGAGCGCCGAAAGCGCGAAACGGTCGGAGCGCGCGGCGCGCAGATAATCGGTGAAAGCCTGGGCGAGCTTTTTGGCGGTTTCCTCTTGATAGCGCGCTTTGACGTCCGCCTGCGCGGTGAGGCCCCGCCACTCGCTCGCGATCATCGCGCGCGCCGCGACGCCCGCCGCCTCCAGCGTCTCGCGCGACCATTGCGCATAGGATTTTTCGAGAAGCGGCAAATCGAGCAGCCATTCGCCGGGATAATCGACAATGTCGATGTCGAGCCGAGTCGGGCCCTGCCCCAGACTCCTGCGCAGCGACCAGCCTTTCGCCCGATATTCGAGCGAGACGCGCAGCTCGGAGATGCGCTTCGTCGATTGCGGCCAGTGGCGATCCGCTCCCGTCAGCGCCGCAAGATGCTCCTCATAGGCGAAGCGCGGCACGCCGTAATCCGGCTGCGGATCGAGATGCGCGGCGGCGATCCGCCCTTCCGCGAAGGCGCGGAACACCGGAAGATGCGTCTTCTTCGCGGCGTCGCCGGCGAGCGCGCGCGTCAGATGATGCACGAGCGCGGTGATGAAGACGGTCTTGCCGGAACGCGACAATCCCGTGACCCCGAGCCGCAGCCGGCCGCCCGCGAGATAATCGGCGACGCTCTCGGCGACGACGCGGCTTTCAAACAGAAGGTCGGAGATTTGCGACAAGGGCGCTCCCGTCGATCGACCGATAGAATTGCGATGACGCCCATCTAAGCCAAAGGCGATGAAATTGCACGGCGCGCGCATCCGGGCGTCCGCCTGACGCGTTATATCAGCGGAATTTACGGATGGAGACCGTTATGGCGTCGCATGTCTTCAGGTTTGACGAAAGCTGGGAGATTCCCGGCGCGAGCGTGGAAGAAGTCTATGACGTGCTGGCGCGCGGCGAATTGCTGCCGCTGTGGTGGACAGGCGTCTATCTTAAAGCCGAGCGGCTGACGCCCGGCGACGCGCCGGAAGTCGGCGCGAAGCTGCGCGTGAAAGTGCGCGGCTTTCTACCCTTCGTCCTCGGTTTCATCGTCGAGGCGACGGAGCTTGAGCGGCCGCGCAAGGTGGCGGTGCGCACGTACGGCGATCTCGACGGCGCCTGGAGCGCGGCGCTGACGCAATGCGGCCAAGACGCGCATGTCGCGCTGCTGTTCGAGGTCAAGATCGACCGCCCAGGCATGCGCTTTCTCGCGCCGCTGCTGCGGCCGCTTTTCGCCCTCAATCACTATTGGACGACGCCGCGCGGCGAACGGGGCTTGCGGAAATATATCGAAGCGCGCCGCATGGCGGCGTAACTGCTCACCGCTTCGACATCGGCACATAGTCGCGCTGCTTCTCGCCCGTATAAAGCTGGCGCGGACGGCCGATGCGCGACCCCTGGTCTTCGATCATCTCCTTCCACTGCGCGATCCAGCCTACGGTGCGCGCCACCGCGAACAGCACGGTGAACATGGCGACAGGGAAATTCATCGCCTTGAGCGTGATGCCCGAATAGAAGTCGATATTGGGATAGAGCTTCTTCTCGATGAAATAATCGTCGGAGAGGGCGATGCGCTCCAATTCCAGCGCCACGTCCAGGAGATCGTCCTTGACGCCGAGTTCGTCGAGCACCTCGCGCGTCGTGCGCTGCATGATCTTGGCGCGCGGATCGTAATTCTTATAGACGCGATGGCCAAAGCCCATCAGCCGGAAGGGATCGTTCTTGTCCTTGGCGCGGGCGATGAACTGCGGAATGCGCTCGGTCGTGCCGATCTCGGAGAGCATTTTCAGCACGGCTTCATTCGCGCCGCCGTGCGCCGGCCCCCAGAGCGAGGCGATGCCCGCCGCGATGCAGGCGAAGGGATTGGCGCCGGACGAACCCGACAGGCGCACCGTCGAGGTCGATGCGTTCTGCTCATGGTCCGCATGCAGGATGAAGATGCGGTCGAGCGCGCGCGAGAGCACCGGATTGACCTTATATTCCTCGCACGGCACGGCGAAGCACATGCGCAGGAAGTTCGACGTATAGTCGAGGTCGTTTTTCGGATAAACGAAGGGCTGGCCGACCGAATATTTATAGGCCATCGCTGCGAGCGTCGGAATTTTCGCGATCATACGGGTCGAGGCGACCATGCGCTGGGTCGGATCGGCGATATTCGTCGAGTCGTGATAGAAGGCCGAGAGCGCGCCGACGGAGGCGACCATCACCGCCATTGGATGCGCGTCGCGGCGGAAGCCCTGGAAGAAGCGCGCCATCTGCTCATGCACCATGGTGTGGCGCGTTATGCGATAGTCGAAATTCGCCTTCTCCGCGGCCGAGGGCAATTCACCATAGAGAAGCAGATAGCAAGTTTCGAGAAAATCGCCGTGCTCGGCGAGCTGTTCGATCGGATAGCCGCGATAGAGAAGAACGCCCTCTTCGCCATCGATAAAGGTGATCTTCGATTCACACGAGGCGGTCGCAGAGAAACCGGGATCGAAAGTGAACATGCCGGTTTCCGCGTAGAGATTGCGGATATCCGCAACCGACGGGCCCAGCGTGCCGTCCTTGATCGGCAGGTTGACCGTTTTGTCGCCGATCGTGAAGAGGCCGTTCTTCTCCGGCATATGCGCGCACCCCTCTCAAGCGCCCCCGCGCCCGCGACGAACGGGACCGCGTCATGACGCGCGCGAACGCTACGCAGGAATTGCGTCGCAATCGCGAACTCGCCGCTTCATTCGCACGTTCGACGTAGTGGAAACGTTCAGATTGTGCGGTGCAAAAACTATATCAATGGCAAGGTCTGTCAAGCGACGCGCCGCGCGAGGGCGACGCGAGAGGCGACGCGCATATTTCGCTTTGTGGAATTTCCATGCGGCGAAGAGGGAGACGCGGCCTAAGCCCGCGCCGCCTGATCGGAAATGCGCGCAAGGCTTTCGTCGCGCCCCAATATTTCGAGCACGTC
This sequence comes from Methylocystis borbori, assembly GCF_036576025.1. Classification (NCBI taxonomy): domain Bacteria; kingdom Pseudomonadati; phylum Pseudomonadota; class Alphaproteobacteria; order Hyphomicrobiales; family Methylocystaceae; genus Methylocystis; species Methylocystis borbori. Next base: position 19,066 of record NZ_JAZHYN010000015.1, read on the forward strand.
GAAAATGCCGGGAGAGGTCGCGCGCCCGGTGAGCGCCGCGCGCAAGGGCTGGGCGACATCGCCGAGCTTGACGCCAAGCGCGACGGAAAGTTCGCGCACGGCGCCTTCCGTCGTCGCCGCGGTCCATTCCGGCAGCGCCGTGAGTTTCTCGACGAGCGTCGCGAGCCGCGCGCGCGCGTCGGGCGAGAGCAGTTGCGCGGCCTTGGCGTCGAGCGCGAGCGGCCGCTGGGCGAAAAGAAAGCCCGCGCCGTCGAGAAGCTCGTTCAAGGTTTTCGCCCGCGCCTTCAATCCCGGCAAAGCGGCAAGCAGTTGCGCGCGCTTTTTATCATCGAGCGCCTGCGCGATGGCTTCTCCGCCTTCGAGATAGGCAAGCGTCGCGACGAGAAGATCGAAAAGTTCGTCGTCATTGGAGTCGCGCAGATAGTGCCCGTTCATATTTTCGAGCTTGGCGAAATCGAAGCGCGCGGGCGAGCGATGCACTTGCGTAAGATCGAAGGCGTCGATCATCTCGGGCAGCGTGAAAAACTCCTTGTCGCCCTGCGACCAGCCAAGGCGCAGGAGATAATTGCGCAGCGCCGCCGGCAGATAGCCCATGGCGCGGTAGGCGTCGACGCCGAGCGCGCCATGGCGCTTCGAGAGTTTCGCGCCGTCCGCCCCATGGATGAGGGGAATATGGGCGAAGGCCGGCGTCTCCCAGCCCAGCGCCTCATAAATATGCTTCTGGCGCGCGGCGTTGGTGAGATGATCGTCGCCGCGAATGATCTGCGTCACGCCCATATCGTGATCGTCGACGACGACGGCGAGCATATAGGTCGGCGCGCCGTCCGAACGCAGCAGGATGAAATCGTCGAGATCCTTGTTCTGGAAAACGACGCGCCCCTGCACGGCGTCGTCGATCACGGTCTCGCCCTCCTGCGGCGCCTTGATGCGCACCACAAAGGGCGCGCCGGCGGGGGCGTCCGAAGGATCGCGATCGCGCCAGCGGCCGTCATAGCGCCAGGGGCGCTTCTCGGCCTTGGCCTTCTCGCGCATCTCCTCGAGCTCCTGCGCGGTGGCGTAGCAGCGATAGGCCCTGCCCTTGGCGAGCAGCTCCTGCGCGACCTCGGCATGGCGCGCGGCGCGGGCCGACTGGTAGACGATGTCGCCGTCCCAATCGAGCCCGAGCCATCTCATGCCGTCGATGATGGCGTCGATCGCCGCTTGCGTGGAGCGCTCGCGGTCGGTGTCCTCGATGCGCAGCAGGAAACGCCCGCCGTGTTTTCTGGCGTAGAGCCAGTTGAAGAGCGCGGTGCGCGCGCCGCCGATATGGAGAAAGCCCGTGGGCGACGGGGCGAAGCGGGTGACGACCTGTGACATGAGCGCCGCAAATATCCTTAAAGATGCGCGAAGCGGCCCCTCTAGCATGGGCGGAGCCGAGCGAATAGGAGCGCGCGCAGGTCCGCCTCAACCAAAGCGTGAACATGGACCTTGCGGAACGCAGAGAGAACGTCTATCGTCTGTTCATGATTTGTTTATAGTCTCAATTCAAAAGAGACTCTGGCTGCGCTTTTACCCCCTGCGCGGCTTTAGGGGCGATGCATCGATGCTGACAAAAAAGCAAAGCGATTTGCTGCGATTCATTCATGAGCGCCTGAAGGAGTCCGGCGTGCCGCCCTCCTTCGACGAAATGAAGGACGCGCTCGATCTGCGCTCCAAATCCGGCATTCATCGCCTGATCCTCGCTCTCGAGGAACGCGGCTTCATCCGCCGCCTGCCCAATCGCGCCCGGGCGCTCGAAGTGCTGCGCCTGCCGGAATCGGCGACGCCGCGCAGCGCCGGCGGGCGCTCCGGCAAATTCGCGCCTTCCGTGATCGAGGGCAATCTCGGCCGCGTCCGGCCGCTGCACGAGCGGCACGAAGACGAGAGCGACCAGCAGGTCGCGATCCCGGTCATGGGGCGGATCGCCGCCGGCACGCCGATCTCGGCGATCCAGAACCGCAGCCATACGATCAGCCTCCCGCCCGACCTTTTGGCGAATGGCGAGCATTTCGCGCTCGAAGTGCGCGGCGATTCGATGATCGAGGCCGGCATTCTCGACGGCGACACCGTCGTCATCAAGAAACAGGACAACGCCGACACCGGCGATATCGTCGTCGCGCTGATCGACGAGGAGGAAGCGACATTGAAGCGCCTGCGCAAGCGTGGCGCCTCGATTGCGCTCGAAGCCGCGAACCCGGCCTATGAGACGCGCATCTTCGGTCCCGACCGCGTGCGCATCCAGGGCAAGCTCGTCAGCCTCCTGCGGAAATATTAATCCGCCTCACTGAAGCGGCTCCATGAGGCGGGCGTCTTCCGCCGCGCGCTCTTGCTCGGACACGTCCTTCGGCGGCGCGCGCCGCAGGCGCGGCGCCGGCGACCAGGGCCGATCCTCGTCGATTCCGCGCGCCGTCGTCCACTCGGCGCCGCCGTCCTTGAAGCGCAGCGTCACCGCCCCTGTCTCAGCGAGCTTCCTTCGGTCGATGACGATCGCCGCGGCGCAGCCGTCCGGCGCGTAAAGCGGCGTGACGATGACGCTGGCGCGCGCGCAATCCTCCAGAAAGGCGCCGCGCGCGGAAACGAGGGCGACGAGGCGCCCGTCAAAGGCGCGGCCGACGCAGCCGAGATCGTCGCAGGAGACGCCGCTTTTCGCGTCGCCCGCCGCGCGGGCGTCGGCGTCGGCCCGCAGCCATTGCTCGGCGGCGAAGGCGCCGGGCCTTTGCCCCATGAGCGCGAGCTCGCCGGAAGGCTGGCGCAGCGCCGCCGCCTCGCCCGTCGCCGGAACGGCGAGATCGAAAGACGCGCCGCCCATGGCGCCCATCAGGCCGATAAGCGCGAGCGGAATCGCCGTGGCGCGAAACGCCCATGTCCGCCACAGCACGAGCGAGAGAACGGCGAGCGCGAGAAAGACAATCGCCCAGGGGGCGAAGGCTTTGACGGGGAGGCTCGCGCCCGGCGCGCTCGCGATCAGCCCTGCGAGATAGGTCACGAGATCGATGCCCATTTTGAGGTAACGCCAGACAAAGCCGTCGAGTCCGAAGGGATAGAGCGCCGCGCCGATCAGCGCGCAAGGCACGGCGAAAAATTCGATGATCGCCAGCGTCAGCGGATTGCCGATCAGCACATAGGGACTGAGCTCGTGGAAGTCGTTCGCCATGAATGACGCCGTCGCCGATGTCGCGCAGAGCGTCGCGAAAATCGCCGCGCCCGGCCCGTGCAGCAGGCGCTCGGCGATGTTTTCGCGCAAGGCGGCGAAACGCCCGCGCGGCGCGGTCTCCTCGACGCGCTGGCGCGCAAGCTGATCGCTCCGCCACTCATAAACGGCGATCAGCGCCGCGACGGCGGCGAAGGAAAGTTGAAAGCTCGCGCCAAGCAGCGCCTCGGGCTCGAAGGCGATGACGAATAGCGCCGCAAGCGCGAGATTGCGCATGGAGAGCGATGGCCGATCGAAAAGGACGGCGGCGAGCATGATCAGCGTCATCGCCAGCGCGCGCTCCGTGCCGACGCGCGAGCCGGTGCCGATGTCGTAGAGAATGGCGCCAAGGATCGCGAGGCCCGCCGCCCATTTCTTGATCGGGTAATTCAGCGCAAGCGTCTGCGACATGGCGAGCAGGCGGCGAAAGCCGACGAAGAAAATCCCCGCGACGAGCGTCATCTGAACGCCCGATATGGTGATGATGTGGAAGATGCCGGCGCGGCGGATAAGATTCTTGGCGTCCTCCGACAAGAGGTCGCGCTTGCCCGTGACCATGGCGGCGGCGATGGCGCCGGCGTCGCCGTCGATGATGCGATAGACTCGCAAGGCGAGCGCATTGCGGATGCGGTCGACGGCCGCGAAGAAGCGCAGCGACGGGGAAGCGGGCTCCGGCGGCGCCATGGTCTGGATTCGCCCAAGCGCATTGCCGACCGCGCCGATCCGGGCAAAAAAAGCGTCGCGGGCGAAATCGTAGCCGCCGGGGAGCGCCGCGCGCGCGGGCGGCATCAGCCGCGCCTTCAGGGCGATGAAATCGCCGGCCTGGAAATACGGATCGCTTCGCGTCGTGAGCCGCACCCGCGCCGGCGTAACGTCGCCGGGAAGGCCTTCGGCGCTCGCGACGCGCAAAATGAATCGCGCCCCGGCGCGGCGCAGATCGACCTCCTCGACGAAGCCCGTCAATTCGCCGATTCCGACTCGTGGAACGATCGGCGCGGCGACGCGCGCCGCGCGCCAGGCGCCCGAGGCGAAGCCCGCCGCGATAAAGGCGAGCGCGAGAAAGAGCGCTTGGGCGCGGGCGTGGCCGCGCGTGAGGACGGCGAGAAGCGCGGCGACGCCGAGCGCGCCTAAACAAAGCGCGAGCGGCGGCTCACGCTCGGCGGCGAAATAAAGCGCGACCCCAGCGCCCGCCGCGACCGTCAGCCATAGAAAGGGCCGGCGCAGCGCCTGCTCTTGCTCGAAAGAGGCGCGCAGCGCGAGAATCGCGCCTCGCAAATGCAAATGAAAGAGGCCCGGCGCGAGACGACGGCCGCTCTCTTCGCTCTCAGCCGTGCGCGAAATGTCGTTCAAGAAATGGCCGGCCCCGCTTAAATGCAAGGAAGAGCTTACAGCCGATCGCGGGCGCTGTCTCGCCCCGGCCGCATCCGAGGATCGCGCTTCGCCGCGCGATGGTTGCCTATCCCGCGACAAGAAACTACGGGAATAGGATCCTATGTTGATCGCCGCGCCCGTTGCGGCGGCGATCGCCGAGAGCGGGTTGGCGCCAGTGAAGAGCGATACGTCGACAGGCGCGCGCCTGTTTCGGGGACTGACGCGAAAATGCCCCAACTGCGGCGTCGGCAGTCTGTTCGCGAGCTACCTCCAGCCGCGCGACTTTTGCGAGCATTGCCAGGAGAGCTTCAAAGGCCTCGATGCGGACGATGGCCCGGCATGGCTGACGGTCGGCGCCGTGACCATCACCGTCGTGCCGCTTCTTTTCATCTTGGAGAGCAGCGGGCGTTTCTCCTACGCCGTCGAAATGGCGATCGTCCTGCCGGTCACGATCGCGCTCGCCCTGCTGTTGCTCCCACTCGCGAAGGGTTTCTTCATCGCGGCGCTCTGGCTGCTGGCGAAAAAGCCGGGCTCATAGCGAAATCTCCGGCGGGGCCGATGACGAGCTGCCGGACGCCTTCAAAGAGCGCTGAAGGTCCTGGAAAATCGGGACGATCCACGCCGCATTGCCGCTGCGGCGTTCCGGTGTTATGGAATTAATGTTTGAAATTATCTTTTTTTGAAAGGAACTTATTATGCGCGGATGGGCACAGTCGCACAAACGCCACTCCTCCCTTTCCCTGAAACGATACGGTATTGGCATCCTATTGGGCTTGAGCGCTTTCGCGGCGATGGCGGGCGCCGCTCTTGCGTTGGATGCGGACAAGCTCGGCGGCAACTTGACCATCTGCAAGGGCGCTTACGCGCTCTGCGCCGCCGCCACCTGCTCTCCGACGGGCAATCAGATCAACGTCAGGACGTCGAGCGGCTGGGCGTCCTTTGCGGAGGTGAATTGCACCTGTCCGATCCTCAATGGCGACGCCATCGCCGATGTTAACGCCGGCAATATGCAAGGCTCCTGTTCGCCGCCGGACTCACAAAAAATTTGGTCGCTCTATTCTCCCCAGTTGGAAATACCGCAGGAAATAAATAACTGGGCGAAATCGGGCCGCGAGGCTTTCGCGCCTCCGCAATGGTGTTCGGCAAAACTGAACGCCGGCGAGACCATCTCGAACTGCTTCAGCTTTCTCTGTGACATTGCGGGCTCCGCCCCGAACGGCGTGCCGCTCGCGACGTGCCATTGTCCGATGGGCGAGTCTTTCGGAGGAACAAAAGTTCCGGCCGCGACCGCTTTCCTCACTCAGGCTGGCCAATTGAACAATGAAGTCTGCAAGCAGCATCCGGTGACTTGGTACAATCCGGTGACGGCCAGGGATTCGAGTGAAACAATAAAATAAGAGAAGCTGACATCGGCGGTGCGGTCGTCTTCGATGGACAGCTTCCAGCGCTGAAACGGCGTCGCCTGACTTCGACTAAGGCGACGCATTGCCGCAAACGGGAGCGTTAGGCCCGCGGTAAATTTGAACTTTGCCGCCGACCAGGGAAACAAAAAAGCGCTGGGCGTTCTCGCCAAGCGCTTAGCCCGACATCGCATCGTTTAGCTTTGGCCTTGCACGGGCGCGTTTAGCCTTCAATTCTTAATTAATGACGCCGTCCTCGAGGTTGATGATGCGATCGGCGATATCAAGAATTCTGTAATCGTGGGTGACAATGAAGATTGTCGTTCCATTCTGCTTCGCAAGGCTTCTTAATATCTCGACCGCATCATGCCCGCTGTGCTTATCCAGTGACGCGGTTGGCTCATCCGCGAGCACGATCTTCGGTCTGGAGACCAAGGCGCGGGCGATTGAAACACGCTGGCGTTGGCCGCCGGAAAGTTGGGCGGGCCGATAATCCAGATGCCTCCCCAGTCCCACTTGGGTCAAAATCTGATGCGCGGCCGCGACCCGCTCCTCTTCCGAAAACCTGTCGTGCAGTTCAAGCGCCATGCACACATTCTCTGTGGCGGTCAGCGCGAGGAAAAGATTATGCTGCTGAAATATGTATCCTGTCTGCCGGCGTATGGCGTGCCGCGTGGCCGCGTCGCTTCGCACCAGTTGCTCGCCTAGAACGACGACGCTTCCAGAGGTCGCAAGCCTCAATCCTCCCAGGATGGTCAGGAGCGTCGTCTTCCCCGAGCCTGAGGGCCCGGTCAGAATGACGATTTCTCCGACATCGACGGAAAGATGGATATCTCTGAGGACTTGACGGCGCAACTCGCCTTCGCCGAAGGCGAAGTTTAAACCTCTCACGTCGATCATGTTCATGAGAACATGTCCGCGGGGTCAGCCGATTTCAGCTTGCGTATCGCCAGCAAACCAGCGGCGACGCACATCGTCAGGATAAAAAAGAACACGCTGACGATTCGATCGAAGCCCATGGGGAATGGGATGAAAATGGAATGCTCGGCCACGCCGTAAAGGATCGTCGACAGCGCAACGCCCGGAATGAAACCGATGACGGCCAGATAAATCGACGAGGCGAAGACGATATGCCGTAGGTAGGAATGGCTATATCCCATCGCCACCAGCGTCGCGTATTGCGGAATGTTATTGCCAATATCTGTAAACAAAATCTGGTAGACGATCACCATGCCAACGACGAGGCCCATAAGCGTGCCAAACCCGAAAATGAACCCAAGCGGCGCCGACTTCTCCCAGTAGTTTTGCTCGAAGCGGAGGAGTTCCGGATAGGTGAAGACCTGCACCTCCTGCCCCACGAGTCGCAAGAGAGCCGCTTGCACAGCGGCGATGTCGGCGTCGGGAGCCAGCATGACGAAGCCAATATCGATCTGATCAAGGGATCGCGATGGATAAATCCGGTGGAAGTTGAGATCGCTCATCACGACATTGCCATCGGCGGCGAAAGTGGTGCCCATGCTGAAGGTGCCGACGAGCTTTATCTTGCGACCATTTATTTCGGTAATATCGCGCCCTGAGGCGATCAACTCTTGTATCGGGCCAAACTCGGGCCGAGAGGTTACATCGAAAATGGCCGTGTCCTGATGCTGCAGCGCGGCTCTGAAGCTCTCAAATTGGTCGATTTGAATCAGCTCGGCGTTGGGATCGTACCCATAAATCATCAGCGTGCGCTGGACATGAGTGTCCATGTTCTTGAATTGGCCAAGCGACATATAGAGGGGCGCCACGCGGCGCACTTCCGGAACGGCCAAAGCGCGCATCAGCGTACTGCGTTCGAAGGAGACGGGACGCCATAAGGCTTCTGTCTGCTTGTGCAGCAGGAACAGCTGGCCCTGCATTTTCAGCGGCGCCGAAGCGGCGCTCGTGTAGAGCGAATCCCGAAAGCCGAGTTGCATGAACACGAGGACGCAGGCGAACAGCACGCCGAGGGTGGCGGCGAGCAGTTTGGGCCTGTCATGGACGAGTTGGCGCCACGCCAGCCTGGCGGCGAAAAAAACCGGGCGCAGGCCGGTCATCTTTCAATTCGTACTTGAACCTGACGGAACAGTTGGTGACGAAGCTCTTCGATTCCCGGACGCTCTAACGTCAGTCGAACCTCGACGATCTTATTATCGCGGTCTGCAAGCGGATCAGTGTCGTTCACATGGTTCTTGCGGACGAGGAAGCCAATCTCACGCACCTTGGCCTTGTATGACGCGTTCATCTCCGGGAGCTTCACAATCGCATTCTGCCCGACTTTGACGCGCATAATATCCGTTTCATAGACTTCAGCGACGACGTCCAACTCGTTGAGATTCGCGATGTCGGCCACGCCCTGCGGGCCGATGCGCTCGCCGGGGTGCGCATTTATTCTGATGACGACGCCGTCGATTGGCGCAGTCGCCACCGCCTGGGATAGTTGCGCCTGCTTGAGCTCCAGACTGGCCTCGCTCTGTTGAACGCTGGCGTTGGCGACCTGGACGTCCGCCTTCGCCTTTTTCAGCCGCAGTTCGACGCCATCGACCGTGGAGAGGGTGGCGGTCCCGGACTTGTAGAGGCTCTTTTTCCGATCGGAGTCACGCTGGGCGCTTTCCAACTCGGCTTCCGCTGCAAGGAGACGCGCCTTGGAGGCGTTAATTTCCGCCGTCGCATACGCCACTTCCGCCTGACGGCGGCGCCAATCCGTGAGCACCGCGATGCGGGTTCCTGCTTTGATGGATTGACTTTCGTTTACCAGTATCTGTCCGACGACGGCGCCGCTCTCCGCGGCCTCGGTCGAAACGCGGATGAGTCGCGAGCGGGGTTCGATCCGTCCCAGAGCCCCTACTCCGGGAAACGTCAACGCCCGCTGCGTATCCATCGTCTGTTTAGTCGGCGCTTCGCTGATAAAATATTTGGTCAGGGCGAAGAGCCCCACGCCCATCGCGAGCGCTGCAAGCAGAACTTGAAGCATCCATTGCAAGGAAGCTCGCTTGCTTGGCGTTATGCCCGCCTTGAACGACCTCGCGCGATCCGATGCGCCGACAACAAATGGATGAGTCATTTTACGCGCCGCCATGGTTCCGTTTGAGGCAGTATCCACACAGATGCGGTCATTTTCAATATCAGATCCAGCGTATTTTTTAAGTTTCGGCAAATCTCATACAGTTGCAAGACTTTAAACGCTTCGCCCAATCCTTGGGCGGCGAGCATGTTCCAGAATCGCGATCGACGACGCGAACGCGCCTTTTATTTTCGGCAAGACCCCCTCAGCCTGTCAGATATCAGTCTTGCGGCCGACGTCGGGCCATCCTCCAAGGCGATTTCCTCAGCGACCGCCTTCGCGCATTTAGAATAACCAGGCGACGACAAAAGCAATTCAATATTTTGCGTCAGTTGATTAACGGAGACGCCGTCAGCCTTCATCGCACGCGCGACGCCAAGTCGACTGAGGCGGTGAGCGATGTCAAATTGATCGTTGCAAAAAGGAGTTACGAGTTGCGGCTTGCCGGCGCGAAGGGCCTGGGCTGTCGATCCCATTCCGCCGTGATGAACCACAGCGCTGCATCTGGGAAAAAGCGGGGAATGAGGTATGTAGCCGTGCACCGAAACATCTGACGACATCTCCTGGCGCAACTGGTCCACATCAACCTGATCGACCAGAAGAACAGCCCGCCGGTTGAGGGCCCGGGCTGCGGCGGCGCAGTCTCGAAAGTAATCGATCCGATCTATCGTCACAATGCTGCCGAGCGTGAAGACGATAGGTTCGGGCCCGGAGTTCAAAAAATCTAGTAAATCAGACGGGAGCTCTGACGATTCGGGCTTTTCGCTTGTTTTGCTTCCATCGTGAAAGCTATGTCCAACGACAATTTCTGATCTTATCTGCTTGGAAATCGGGGGCATCAGCAGCGACGAAAACATGCCGATCGTGGCTGCGGCGCGAGGGGCGCCCACGAGAAGCTCAAAGCCACGCAGGCCAGGCAGACCGAGCTCCTTTCTGAATCTTCGGAGCGGCGACGCCAAGAGCGTCATCGCTTCTTCGGCGACCCCGAGAAGGAGCCGGTTATATCCGACAGCGACCGGCGATCGAGCGCTGATGAATGGCGCCGGCGTCCCCAACGGCGGATTATAGGCCGAGAAAAGCAGCATCGGCGAAAGAAACACGTTAAAGACCGGAAGACCGCGCTGTTCCGCGGCGGCCTTCGCGCCAAACGCCAGGCAATGCGTCACGACGCCATCGACATCCTTCGTCAGCTCCAAGACGTCATAATAGGCGTCGCGAAGATGTGGAAAGATGATCTGATCAAACAGGAATCTTTTACTCTGCGACATTTTGGTCGCGATCTCGCCCTTGTGCATATTAAGCCGCGATGAAATCTCTCCGAGATCCGGCCGCACGGGTTTGAAGTCCAGCCCTTCTCCCTCGACGACGTCTCGATATTCTTCCGAAGTGGCGATGATTGGGTCGACCCCCTGACTCCTTAGCGCATGCGCCAGCCCAATAAATGGATTGACGTCGCCCAGCGAGCCGAATGTGGCGATAAGGATCTTAGGGCGGTCCGGGGCGATTGGATGACTTCCCATGTATTGCAGCCCGGCGTTGAGAGAAGCGGCTGCGCCTATTGAGCAGCCATCCGAAACTTTTTGATCTTCGCCTCGGCGACCGAAGCGGTTTGGGTCGCGCAGCGTCGAGAGGCGGCGCCCTTCAAGAAGGCGCCGACAGCCGCGCGCGAATTTTATCGAAGCCGAAACGGCGCGCCATCAGCCAGTCCATGACGCGCGGCGGCACGAAGAGCTGCGCGTAATAGACCATGGCGGTGCTTCCGAGCACGAGCATGCGCAGCGGCGGCCGCCGCGCGGTGAGCGCGCGATAGACGGCCTCCGCCACAACCTCCGGCCCGACCCCAGCGCGCCCCTGCGCCACCGCCCATGTCTGCACGCGGCGCGCGGCCGGACCATAGATCGTCTCGTCGAAGGCGCTGAACGCCGCCGATTCCGCCTTGTCCCATATCGGCGTCGCGATCATGCCGGGCTCGATCACGGTGACGGCGACGCCATAGACCGCCAATTCGCGGCGCAGCGCATCGGACATGGCTTCAAGCGCGAATTTCGAGGCGCTGTAAGGTCCTAGAAGCGGGCCCACCATCCGTCCCAGCACCGAGCTCATATTGACGATGCGGCCCGGCGGCCCTCCCTGCGGCGCGCGTGCGCCGAGAAACGGCGCGAAAGCCTGCGTCACCTGCATCTGGCCGATGACATTGACCTCGAGCTGATGGCGCAACTCCTCGATCGGGACATGCAGCATCGGCCCCGGCACGGCCATCCCTGCGTTGTTGACCAACCCCGCCAGCGTCTTTCCTTGAAGCCGCTCCTCGACCTTGTCGGCGGCGCGCGCGACCGCCTCGCGGTCGGTCAAATCGAAAAAGAGGGGCTCGTAATTTTCCCCAAATTGCGTCTTCAATCGTTCGGCGTCGTAAGCCCTGCGCACCGAGCCGAAAACCAAGAAGCCTTTCTCGATTAGCAGCCTGACGCAGGCTTCGCCGATGCCCGTCGAGGCGCCGGTGACGACGACTGCGCGCCTGTCGTCCTCGCTCGCATTTTGAACGGCCGAGTCAGCTTCGGTCATTGAGAGGCCGACTCGCTCATCCGTCCGCCGCTCGGGCATGGCTGCGGGAGGCCCTCGCTGAGCCGCGCCAGCTTCAGCCCTCGCTCTTCCAACATTTCCTGCAACCGCGGCGAGAGCAGGAAGGCGAGTTCCTGCTCGCGGGTGACGGTCACCCAGTCTTGGGCCTTAAGCTCGTCGTCCACATGGCCGGGATGGCACATGACGAGATGGCGGCGTCCTGGCGCGCGAAGATAGGTCTCGAAAGCCCTTGCGTAGTCCATGCCCGGATCGAAAACCGAGTGGCCGGAGAACCCTTCATTGGTCGCGAAGCCCTGACGCAGCGCCGCGCGGCGAAAGCCGGAGGACAGGCCCTGAACCGCAAGCGCCAGGGCGAGCGCCTTGGGCGCATCGGCGCCGCGCAGCAAGATGCGATGCAGATCGTCGGCGGCGTTGCGCAGCCATGTCCGGCCGGCGAGCCGACGCGCGGTCATGGCTTCGATCAACGCGTCGCGGACGCCCGGCAGCCCGTGCACATGTTGATGCCCGTCGACATAGTCCGGCGCGCGCCCCATCACCGCCTCGAAGCGGTCCAGCTGGCGATCAATCTCAGCGCGTATCTCCGCCAAGGGAAGCTTGCGGCTCAGGGCGAGGCGGATCACGGTCGAGACCGGCGGAAAGACCCCCTCCGGCGCAAAGGCGGGCATCGGGCTCAGCGGCCGGCCGAGCGTGAGGTTGAAATGCAGGCCAACGTCTGCGTTCCGGGCGCGCCGGCGCAATTCAGTTCCCATGGTCAGCCAGCGTGGACCATTGACCAGCGCCGACGCCGCCGTCAGCCGGCCTGCCTCAAGGGCCTCGAGAATGCCGATGCTCACCCCGTCGGACAGGCCGTAATCGTCCGCGCAGATCGCGATGATGCGGTCCTTCGTCATTTCTCCCGCCCGTCAACCGAAGCTCCCCGGATGACCATCGCCAACTTCGTTCAGTAGATGAAGGAGTAGGCCGAGAACGACATGCCGGCGCTGGCGACAACCGCGGCAAGCAGGTCTCCACGGGCTACGCGCTGTTCCTCGATCGCGAAGGCCATCGCCGCCGGCACCGAGCAGGAAACGAGATTGCCGCAGCGCGGATAAACGTTGGACACGAGATGCCGCAGGTCGAACATATCTGCGAGGTCGTCGCCCGCCTTTTGAGACGCCGAATGCGGGAATATCGCGCGGAGCTTGTCGAGGGGCGGATTGAGGTCTTGGAACACCTGGATGAGTTCGGGGCCCGCCGCCTCGAACAATTCATAGCCGTAAGACGTGAACCGGTTGCCGTTCTTGCCGATGCGTTCGGTCTGATTGCAATAGCCCTGAAAGCCGGTAACCGGAATCGTGCACAGATCCGCAAGATCAGGCCGGGAGCGAAACTTGAATTTCCACTCATTCGTCGGATCGGCTGAAAAGATTGTCGCGGTGGCGGCTTCGCCGATCGTGTAAGTCGGGAAGGTCCAAGTCAGCTCTCCCTCGTGCCGAAGCGCGAAATTGCCGAGCCGATTGCCGGTGACGCTGAATTCCGCGTTGACGATCATCGCGCGCTTGCAGCTTCCCGACTGCAGAAGATGATAGATGATCTGCGCGCCCCGCGACCAGCTGTTGCAGGCGTCCAGCACGTCGAAACAATGCGCATTTTTGAAACCCAACGCGTGCGCCACGAGATAAGCGCCGGCCGGCTCGATGAACCCGCGTCCGACGCCAACATAGACGAGAGTATCGATATCGTCTTTGGCGCAATTCGCTTCTTCCAGCGCCGCGTTGATCGCGCGGGTCAACACGCTCAACGGCGTTTCGCTTTCCTCAAGCAGGTAACGCGTCTGCGCGCCGCTGTAGGCAAGCCAGCTCTCGATCTTCTGGATCGCCGCGTCAAGATCCCCGTTGTAGGTGGCCTCGCTGCTTTCACGAACAATCTGGAGGACGTCTTCATTCGACAACTTCCGCGACGGCAAAGCCGCCTTAACGGCATCAATGCGCATATTCTTGTTTTCCTCGAACTCAGCAGGTGCAGATCTGATAACCGCGTGAACGGTTGGTTGCCTTCAGCTCAAACGCTTGACCAAGTCTCGACCAAGCGACGCCACCGTTCGTCCCTTCATGAGCTCCATGAGAGAAATTTCGACGCCGAGCGTCGCTTTGACGGCGACCTGCAATTCAACCGCCATCAACGAGTCGATGCCCATCTCAGACAATTGAGCGTCGATGTCGATGCGTTCGCAGGGAATGCGGAGCGTTTCGCCGACGACGCGACGAAGAATGCCGACAACATGATCTCCGCGCTGTTCCGGCTCGATCTGAGCCAGTTCAGCGCGCACGCGGTCGATGACGCTGTCTGCCTCATCGCGGGCCTCGTTGACAAGAGGCGAGAACCGGGGCGCCGAACTCGCCGGATGGGTGGACGCCCACTTCGACCAGTCGACGTCGACGTAAGCGAATTGGGCCGTCCCCTTAAGCAGAGCCTCTCCCAGATCCTCAAGCGCTTCCTTGGAGGAAATCGGCTGGATGCCCGCGCGCGCAAGATGCTGCGCGACGGCCTTGTCGCGCGCGACCATCCCGACGTCGCCGATCGCGCCCCAGTTGACGCTTTGGCCGGGAAGGCCGAGCGTCTGGCGATAATACGCCAGCATGTCCAGGAACATGTTGGCGGCGACATAGTTTCCTTGCCCCGGGTTGCCGATGAGCGCCGAAATGGACGAAAAACCCAAGAAGAAGTCCAAAGGCGCATTCAGGCTCGCACGGTGCAGATGCCAGGCGCCGATCGCCTTGGGGCGATAGACCGCGTCGAACCGCTCGTCGGTGAGGCCCGAAAGCAAGGTATCGTCCAATACGGCCGCCGAATGCACCACGCCGCGCAGCGGCGGAAGCTCGCGGCTGATCCGCGCCATCATGGCTTTCACATCGGCTTCGACGCCGACGTCGGCGGCGATGCTCACGACGTTGACGCCCTGCTCTTCGAGCGCCGACACCGCGCGTTGCGCCTCGCTGGAGGCGGCGCCGCTGCGGCTGACGAGGACCAGATTCTTCGCCCCTTGCTGCGCGAGCCAACGCGCCGCATTCAAGCCGAAGCCGCTGAAGCCGCCGGTCACCAGATAGGTAGCGTTCGGCTGGATCAGCTTTTTCTCAACTTCCGCCGGCACGACTTCGACGCGCGCGGCATCGGCGAAGGAGAGGACGATTTTACCCGTTTGCTTCGATTGCGCCATGAACCGGAAGGCGTCCGGCGCCTCATGCAACGGGAAAACAGTCACGGGCGCGGGGAGGAATTCGCCCTTCTCGAAGCGGCGCCAGATTTGGGCGAGCAGATCACGGATCGCCTGAGGCTGTTCGGCCATCAGTCGATCGAGATCGACCGCGGCGAACAGGAGGTTCTTGTTGAAAGGCAGCAGCGGCAGGCGCCCGTTCTCGACGATGTCGCGCTTGCCAATCTCCACGAACCGTCCGAAGGGAGCCGTCACCTCCAAACTCTTGATGAAGGTCTCTCCCGCGATAGAGTTGAGGACGACGTCGACGCCCCGGCCTTCGGTTGCTTTCAGAACGCCGTCGGCGAATTCGAGGCTGCGCGAGTCGAAGACCTGCTCGACGCCCAGCGTGCGCAGATATTCGCGTTTGGCCGGGCTTCCCGCCGTAGCGAAGATGCGAGCGCCGATCCACTTCGCGACCTGGATCGCCGCGAGGCCCACGCCGCCGGCGGCGGCGTGAATGAGCACGGTTTCGCCCGCGCGCAGCCTCGCGATGTCGTGCAAGGCGTAATAGGCCGTCATGAAGATGACGGGCAGGCTCGCGGCCTCTTCGAACGTCAAAGACGACGGCTTGGGCATGGCGAGCACGTGGTCGGCGGGCACGCGCACATGAGAGCTGAACGAACCCTTGAAGGAGCCGACCAACTCGTCGCCGACCTTATAGGCCGTCACCCCTTCGCCGACGGCGGTGACGACGCCTGCCGCCTCCATGCCGAGTTCCGCGCCGTGGTAGGAGCCCTCCAGAGCCTTGGCGGGCAACATGCCGAGGACTTTGAGCACGTCCTTGAAGTTGAGCGCAGCGGCCTTGATTTCGACTTCGATTTCGCCCGCAGCGGGAGCGATCCGAGCGGCTTCGTCGAAGCGCAGGCTCTCCAGCCGGTTTTCGGCTCCTCGCGACAGGCGGAACGCCGGTACGGAGGCGGCGGAGACGGTGGCTATCTCGGCCTTGCCATCCTCCTCGCCGAGCGCGGACGCGCGGACGAGCCGCTGCACGCGCCGCTCATCGCCCCGCAGGGCGACCTCGGTTTCGGGACTCTCGCTGAGGATTTGCCGAGCGAGAAGACCACGATCCGCATCGAGGGGATCGACGTCCACGGCGGTGCATCGCAGATGTGGATATTCGCCCGCGATCGTGCGCGCCAATCCGATCAGCGGCGCGTGCGCGATATTCACCGTTTGCGCGCCGGGCAAGGGCTGCGCGAGCAACGTCACGACGAATAGTCTGGGCGAAGCGTCGTCCGCGTCCTGAAGCTCAAGCGCTTGCGCCACGCGAACGAGCCGCTTGGCGTCCGACAGATCGGTCACCGCATCGTCAGCGTTCGTATCCGATCGTCCCAGGAAGACGATGGCGCGAGGGTTCGCGTTTTCGTCAATCAGCTTGCGTGCGGCCGCGACGTCCGTAAGCGACTGCGCGTCTATTGTCTGGACTTTGGCTCCGAGCTCTTCGAGCGCCGTCGCCAAGTCTTTGCAAGACCCGGGATTGGCGGCAATGAGCAGGCAGTCGCCGGCCTGCTGATCGGCCTCGCTTAGCGGCTTGACCTCCCAAGCGAGCCCGTAGGAACGGCTTTCGAGCCGCTGCTTCGGCGTGAGCTTCGTCGTGTGGAGCGCCTTGCATCGGATGCCAAGGATTTCCGCTGCGACGCCGCCATCCGCGCGATAGAGAACGAGGTCGCCCTCGAACCCTTCCGAGGATTGATCGATCACGCGTCCATGCGCCCACAGCGGCGCGCCGGCGCCACTGTGGAAAACCACTCGACCCACGCCGACCGGCAGATAGGTCGATTCCTCGAGCTCGCCTTGGCCGATCGCGCCCACCAGCGTTTGAATGGCGCCGTCAAGAAGCGCGGGGTGAAGCCGATAGGCGTCAAGCTCGTCCGACGGGCCTTGAATGATCTCAAGCTCCGCCAGTATCTCATCGCCGTTCCGCGTCAGATTGCGGATCGTGCGGAAGTGCGGACCATAGGCCAGCCCGTGCGCCGCCAGCCGATCGTAAAGCTCGGCGACGTCGACCGACTCCCCAATTCTCTCCTTCACCTCGGCCAAAGACTCGGTTCCGCTCCGAGGCGGCGGCAAGGCGAGCACCCGGCCCATCGCGTTCAGCGTCCACGAGACGGACTCGTCGTCCGTCTGACTGTAGATGTGGAACTCCCTCAAGTTCCGATCGAAAGTGGCCCGAACGATCGGATCTTTGAGCGTTGGGAAGACGAGCGGCCGGAGGAAGGAGAGACCTTCCAGCGTGTAGCTGGCCTGTCCCTCGTCAAGAAGCGCCGCTATCGCCAGGCCCTGCTCGATATAGCCGGCGCCCGGAAAGACGATCGCTCCCTCGATCACATGATCGGCCAGATATGAAATCGACGGCCTGCCGAGATCATGCTCCCACGTCGGCATAGGCGACGACACCTTGCTTCCCAGCAGCGGGTGCTCCGTATGACCAAGTCGGTCGATCGCGGCGGCGTTCGTCTCGTTCCAATAAAGCTCCCGCTGCCAGGGATACAAAGGCAGCTTGACGAAGCGTGCGCCGGCGGGAGAAAGCGCCCGCCAGTTGACGTCGTAGCCGTTCACATAGAGCGCGCCGAGCCCGGCGAGAACCGTCGCCCGCTCAGGATGCTCGCGGCGCAAGGTGGCGATCGAAACGCCGCCTGCTTCGCTGGCGCGCAGAACTTCCTTGATCGAAGTCGAGAGCACAGGATGCGGGCCGACCTCGAGGAAGCCGCTCAATCCGTCGTTCACCATGGCGACCATCGCGTCGGCGAACAACACGGGCTCCCGCATATTGGAGCACCAATATTCCGCGCCCCAATCGGGACCTTGAACGAGCTGGCCCGTCACGGTGGAATAGAGCGGCGTGTGCGGCGTTTGCGGGCGAATCCCTTCCAGAGACTTCCGCAGCTCCGGCTTCAGCTCCTCCATCTGCGGGCTGTGATAGGCGACTTCCACCTCCAGGAATTTATTGAATATTTCGTCCTTGGCGAGACGCTCGGCGATCGACGCCAACGCTTCGCCGTCGCCAGCCAGCGTCACCGTCGAAACGCTGTTGATCGCCGCGATTGAAACCGTATCCGGATAGGGCTCGATCAGACGTTCGGCCTGCTCTCTATTGAGAGCGGTCGCCAGCATTCGTCCCTTGCCGGCCGCCAGCTGTTGAAGCCGGCTGCGGTGATATGAGACGGCGACGGCGTCCTCGAGGCTCAACGCCCCCGATATATAGGCGGCGCTCACTTCGCCGACGCTGTGGCCGACCACGGCCGCGGGATAGACTCCCCAGGAACGAAGAAGTTCGGCCAGAGCGACCTGCACGACGAAATTGGCGGGTTGCGCGATGCGTGTCTCTTTGACGCGCGACCGGCTTTTGTCCTCGCGCATTTCGTCGAGAATGGAGAAGCCGGCGAGCTTACGGAATAGCTCGTCGATCTCCTCCGCCGCCTTGCGGAAAACCGGTTCGCTCTCCAGCAATTGCCGGCCCATTCCCCACCACTGGGGGCCCATACCGGTAAACACAAAAACGGGTCGCGATTCGGCGCGCCGCGCCGATTTGCCCTGAACGACGTGATCGCTGTAGCCGTGCGCGGCGAATTGCTCGAGCTCCGTCGCCATTTCGGCGGCCGAAGCGGCGACGACGCTCAGTCGGCATTCATGGGCGGAGCGTCGAATGCGCGCCGCATGGCAAATATCCTCAAACGCCGCGCGTTTGCCGCGCGAGAGCACCTGCGCATAGGAGCGGGCGAGCGCGGTCAGCACTTTGGGATCGCGGCCCGAAAGCAGGAGGATCTGCTCTCCCGCCGATCCATCCTTTTTCTCCTCCAACGGCGGCTTCTCGATGCGCTGAAGCACCACATGCGCATTGGTGCCGCCGAAGCCGAAGGAGTTAACCCCGCAATAAACCTCTTGATCCTCCTCCGACAGCGGCTCGAGGCTTGTCGCCAGTCGAATGCCGAGTTCCTGGAAGGGAATTTTTGGATTGGGATTCTGCAGGTTGGCTTGAGGCGGCACCGCCCCTCGATCAAGACAGAGCGCCGCCTTGATAAGGCCGGCGACGCCAGCCGCCGCTTCGAGATGGCCGATCGTCGATTTCGCCGAACCGATCAGACAGGCCTCGTCGGCGTCGCGTCCCGCGCCAATCGTGCGTCCAAGAACGCCGGCTTCGATGGGATCGCCCACCGGCGTCCCCGTGCCATGCGCCTCGACGTAGCGCACGTTGCTGAACGGCACGCCGCTTTGCGCGTAAACACGGCGGATCAGCGCTTCCTGAGCCACCGCGCTCGGCATTGTGATGCCGTCGGTGCGCCCGTCCTGGTTAACGCCCGTGCCGCGTATCGTCGCGTAGATGTGATCCCCATCTCGCACGGCCGCGGCATAGGGCTTGAGAAGGACCACGCCGGCGCCCTCGCCGCGCGAATAGCCATTGGCGCGTTCGTCGAAACTCTTGCAATAGCCGTCGGGCGCCAGGAAGTGGCCCTTGCCCATGATCATCGGATACTCGGGGCGCAACATGACGTTCACGCCGCCCGCCAAGGCCATCGACGCATGACCGCGCCAGATATCCTGGCAGGCGAGATGCACGGCCACGAGCGACGACGAACACGCCGTATCCACCGAAAGGCTTGGGCCGCGGAAGTCGAAGAAATAGGACAGGCGATTCGAGAGCAGCGTCATCAGCGCGCCGGTGCCCGAATGCATGCTGATATTTTCCCGATTGAGCGGACTCAATTGATCAAGCATGCTGTCGAGCGTAAATCCGCCGATGTAGACGCCCGTTTCGGAGCCGGCGAGCGTTTCCGGAACGACGCCAGCGTCCTCCATCGACTCCCACGCCACCTCCATGAGCAGTCGCTGCTGCGGGTCTACGTGAACCGCCTCACGCGGCGATATATTGAAGAACGCTGCGTCGAAGCGATGAACCGCCTCGTCGAGAAAGCCGCCCTTGCGGGTGTAGATCTTGTTCGGCTTCTCTGGATTCTCGTTGTAAAAGCGGTCCAGGCTCCAGCGGTCGTTCGGCACTTCGCGGATCGCCGGCTGTCCGGAGACGAGAAGGTTCCAATATGCGTCGGGGCTATTGGCCCCCCCAGGGAAGCGGCAGCCGATTCCGATGATCGCGATCGGCTCCATTTCTCCGCCGTCATCAGCGCGAAATCCCGACTCCTGAAGTTTCTGATTGCGTTCGTCCATAGCATGACTCTTGCAGATATGACCGTTGGGGAACCTTCGTTCTTAAACGCGCGAACGCGGCGCGATTTCAAACCAAGCGATTTGTATTTGGCCGGCAAGGATCAATTACTTGAATCGTCAACAGATTTTGTGGTGCTGAACGCATTGGACACATACTTGTAACAATTGGCGTCACGGGGCACCCTCGTTTTTCCGGTTGAACAAATATTAGGCGCGTGGGGGAAGGTTGCATTGCAGCATATTGGCTATTCGATGGCCTCTCGCAAGTCAACATGTATTTATATAGGTACCGTCGGCATTGCCAGAGTTAACAAAAGTAGTGACAAATACAGTAGGTAAACTCCAAAAAACGCTGAGCAAATCAGCATTTAGTTGTAACACTCGGACCCACTGTTAATTGATGCGTCGACCGCAGGCTGTTGAAAATTCGCCGGCCCGTGGGACCTCTCCGCGAATTTTTTTTTGCGTTGATCGCGAAGAATGAATCTACGTCGCGGAAACGTGCGATCTGAATCGCGCGCGACATAAAAAAAAATAACTGTCGCCGGACGGCGCGCTCGACGCTTCGGCGGAGCGCGTTCACGTCCCGCCCCGAGATGTCGAGACGTCATTCGGCGAGCGTGGCGACGATTCCTTCGACGGCTCTGATCCACGAACGCGAGGCCGGGGTAAAGCGGAAAATGAAACGCGGATGCCGACCAAACCGTCGCATAGCGTTGGGATGTTTGTGCGTCGTTCGGCTATCCACGCGCAAACGCACAAACTTTTCCGCCGGGACATCCGCTTCGATCGCATGAAGAAAATGAATGCGCGCTGGACGCCGATCCACGTCGGATGCGCACGACGACCTCGTCCTCGAAAATTTCGAGCGCGGCGAACAGCGTCCTCACGCTGTGGCGTCAGTGGTCAGCGGCAATCGCGCCCGCGCGGCCTGAAAGCTTTGAGCGCCTTAAAGCTAGGCGCCACGCTGACATGAGATATCCCATTCCGCGCTGCGCCCATGAATCGAACCGCTTCAGCGCGATCGATGACGTGAAAGTGGGCGAGCGTCATGACGCGGTTCTTGTCGAGCGACGGCTGGAATAAGAGTCGAGCCCACAACGTCTTTTTGGCTGATAGACGTAGCGTCTGAATCGCCATGCCGATGAGGCTGCGCGTCATCAAAACCTTCTGTAAACCACATCGAAATCGAGCGACGCATACAAGGAGCTCGGTCAGAATCTCTGTGCTATTTTTGCCACGTCATCAATATAAGAACTGAAACAGGTACAGCCTGTCATGCCGCCCATTGGCATTCAATTTTCCTCGGACTAAAAGCATAAGCGAAATGATCATCGTCAAGCCGACGTGATCGCTGCTGAAAAGTGACAGTGGGCGTCCATGAAGTTCTTCGGCACACATACGATTGTTGCGGCAGGTGCATTGCTCGCATTGACATGCGCGCGGACCGCTACCGCTGAAACGATTTCATCGGCGCTCGCTCGGGCCTATTCGGAAAATCCTGATTTGAACGAACAGCGCGCCGACGTGCGCGCGCATGACGAAGACGTCTCAGGCGCCTGGGCTGGACTGCGTCCCAACGCCAATATCCAGGCGAACGTCTCGACGCAGAGTTCGAATCTAAAGATTCCCATACGACTCCCTGTGCTCAATCAGCGCGTCCCTTACACTTTCTCCGATACCTATACTGGATATCCACGCGGGGCGACTTTGAACGTGTCGCAGCATGTGTTCGACGGCGGACGCACGGAGAATTCGGTGCGTCGCGCTGAATCCGGCGTCTTCGAATCGCGCGCGCTGATGCAGCTTTCCGAGCAGGAAACATTGCGCAACGGCGCGACAGCCTTCATGGACGTGTTGCGCGATGCGGCGATCCTGTCGCTGCGCAAAAGCAACATCGCCGTGCTCAATCTGCAATTGCACGACACCCAGAAGCGCTATGAATCCGGAGACGTGACAAATACCGACATCGCGCAGAGCGAAGCCTCCGTCTCTCATGCGCGCTCGGATTATTTCGCCGCCGAGGCGCAACTAAAGAGCAGTTCAGCCGTTTATCGGCAGATCATAGGCGTCGAGCCGAAGCGCCTCGAGCCCGCCTCCTCGATCGAACGGATGTTGCCCAATTCGGTAAAGGAAGCGATTGACATCGCGCTTCTCGAACATCCCGCCGTCGTCGCGTCCTTGCATCGAGTGGACGCCGCCGAATCGGCGGTTAAAGTCGCCGAGGGCTCGCTTTTGCCGACTCTATCGGTAAATGCGCAAGTATCGCAGCAATACGATTCCTTCCTAGGTTTGCCCGGCTCGCGACAATTCGCAGCCGGCGTCGGAGCCGCATTGAACGTTCCCCTCTATCAGGGCGGCTCGGAATATTCGTCGATCCGCAAGGCGAAGGAGATACGCGAAAAGGCGCGGCTGAACGCCGATGCGCAGCGCGCGCGCATAAGAGCGAATGTCGTCACGAGCTATAGTCTCCTCGACACGGCGAGGTCTCAGATCAAGTCGGATGAGGCGACGGTGAAGGCGGCCGAACTCGCGCTGAAAGGCGTTCGCGAAGAGGCGCAAGCGGGTCAGCGCACGACGCTCGACGTGTTGAACGCGCAGCAGACGCTGCTCAACGCGCGCGTCAATCTGGTGATTTCCCAGAGGGACCGAGTTGTCGCCTCTTATGCGGCATTGGCTTCGATCGGCAGGCTGAACGCCGAAGCGCTCAATCTCAATGTCGCGCGATATAACCCCGTCGTGCATTTCGAGCAGGTCAAGGACAAGTGGTTCGGAGTTAGCACGCCCGACCAGTGAACATTCGCCGCCACTCTGTCGAATCGGTCACCTGAAGCCTGCATCAAGGTTTCATGCCCGATTGTTTCGCAATTATCGCTGACGTAGCGCGCGCTATGGCGAGGCGATAATTGCCGCTGGTTAGATTTATGCTTTACGTAAACGGGCAAAGCCCACCGCCCGTCCTAAAAAAAGATCTTTAACAGCGTCGCCTTCTTTTCGCGGAAGGCGACAAATGGCCCGAGAAGGGTCCTTCTTGAGCGCTTCCTGGATGAAAACGGCAAGACCGTCCACGCCCTTGCGCATGTCGGCGTAGCCCAGCCCCAAATGCGCCTTGACGCCCGCTGAAACGATCATCATGGCGCAATCTTGCCGCTTCCCACATGCGTTCGAGCGGGGTCGGGGTCGCCGCCAATAGGAGCGAAGACACGCGGTCCGTCGCGCAATTCGACAGTCGCCATCCCGTCTGGAGCCGGCCCAAGGGTCTACAGAAGACGCGCCGCCGCCGCGTCGTCCGGCGGCGGCCCCGGCGCAAGCTGCGCGCGCTTTTCTGGCGCGAGGCCGAACTGCGAGCGCCAATGGAATAGCAGTCGGGTGACGTTCCCGTGCCTTCCTGCGATGGATGAGTCGCTTACACCCGGCCGATCGGCTTCCAGCGCGATCGCGAGCTTCAGTTCGTCACCAAAGAAGCGCCCGTGCGGTCGCGGCGGAGCCGAACAAAGCAGACGAAATAGCTTGAGGCTCGCAAAGCCAAGTTGGAGGGATCCCGGCTAAGCGGAGGAACCGCCGCCGCTCCTGCATCCAGAAATGGCCAGCTACTACCGCGATCAAGTTGCCGCCCCGTGTTGACGTTTTGCGAGACGAAACCGAGGCCAAGCGGCTTAAGGCCGGCGAGGTTTTCAAGTCGCGGGTCAATCGTCCCCCGAGGGACGACGAACTGCTCATCGATGTTCGAGGCGATCTTTCCGGGGTTTTTGCGGTTCCTCAAAACAAAAACCCCGGCTGGGGAAGCCGGGGTTTCGCAAATTGAGTTGGTTGCGGGGGCAGGATTTGAACCTACGACCTTCAGGTTATGAGCCTGACGAGCTACCGGGCTGCTCCACCCCGCGCCAAAACAAAAGAGCAGCGCGGCGTGAGCGGCGCTGCTCGGAACTGTCGAATGAGAGGAAACGATGCGCTTCGCAGGCCTGGCGACGACCTACTCTCCCAGGTCTTGAGACATAGTACCATTGGCGCAGAAGCGTTTGACGGCCGAGTTCGGGATGGGATCGGGTCTGATCGCTCCGCCGAAGGCCACCAGGCCGGCGAAACGCATCGTCGAAGCAAATGGAACTTTCTCGTCTGGCCCAAGCATGGGCGTCGATAAATGAGAGCGATCAAGCCGATCGAGCTATTAGTACCGGTAAGCTGAACGCGTCGCCGCGCTTACACACCCGGCCTATCAACGTGGTCGTCTTCCACGGCTCTCAAGGGAGAACTCGTTTTGAGGTGGGTTTCCCGCTTAGATGCATTCAGCGGTTATCCCGTCCATACATAGCTACCCTGCACTGCGGCTGGCGCCACAACAGGTCCACCAGAGGTATGTTCATCCCGGTCCTCTCGTACTAGGGACAAATCCTCTCAATTCTCCTACACCCACGGCAGATAGGGACCGAACTGTCTCACGACGTTCTGAACCCAGCTCACGTACCACTTTAATCGGCGAACAGCCGAACCCTTGGGACCTTCTCCAGCCCCAGGATGTGATGAGCCGACATCGAGGTGCCAAACAACCCCGTCGATATGGACTCTTGGGGGTTATCAGCCTGTTATCCCCGGCGTACCTTTTATCCGTTGAGCGATGGCCCTTCCACGAGGGACCACCGGATCACTATGACCGACTTTCGTCTCTGCTCGACTTGTCTGTCTCGCAGTCAGGCAGGCTTATGCCATTGCACTCGACGACCGATTTCCGACCGGTCTGAGCCCACCATCGCGCGCCTCCGTTACTCTTTGGGAGGCGACCGCCCCAGTCAAACTGCCTACCATGCGCTGTCCCGGCCCCGGATGACGGAGCGCGGTTAGACATCCATGACGATAAGGGTGGTATTTCAAGGATGGCTCCACGCGAGCTGGCGCCCACGCTTCAAAGCCTACCACCTATCCTACACATGCCGACACGAATGCCAGCGCAAAGTTACAGTAAAGGTGCACGGGGTCTTTCCGTCTGACCGCAGGAACCCCGCATCTTCACGGGGAATTCAATTTCACTGAGCTGACGTTGGAGACAGCGGGGAAGTCATTACGCCATTCGTGCAGGTCGGAACTTACCCGACAAGGAATTTCGCTACCTTAGGACCGTTATATTTACGGCCGCCGTTTACCGGGGCTTCAATTCAGAGCTTGCACTCCTCCTCTTAACCTTCCGGCACCGGGCAGGCGTCAGACCCTATACGTCATCTTGCGATTTCGCAGAGCCCTGTGTTTTTGGTAAACAGTTGCCACCCCCTGGTCTGTGCCCCTCCGATCCGGTTGCCCGAACCGAAGGCCTCCTTATCCCGAAGTTACGGAGGTAAATTGCCGAGTTCCTTCAACGTCATTCTCTCAAGCGCCTTGGTATACTCTACCTGTCCACCTGTGTCGGTTTCGGGTACGGTCTAATGCAGGGGCTATTTCCTGGCGCCGCCAGGCCGCCCGGACAATCCAGTAAGTCCGAACGACTTTCGCAACGCGTCACCACCTGCTGGCCCACGAATATTAACGTGGTTCCCATCGACTACGCCTTTCGGCCTCGCCTTAGGGGCCGGCTAACCCTGCGAAGATTAACTTTACGCAGGAACCCTTGGACTTTCGGCGACACTGTCTTTCACAGTGTTTCTCGTTACTCATGTCAGCATTCGCACTTCCGATACCTCCAGGACGCCTCACGGCTATCCCTTCGACGGATTACGGAACGCTCCGCTACCGCTTGCCTTACGGCAAACCCAAAGCTTCGGCTCGTGGCTTGAGCCCCGGTACATCTTCGGCGCGAGAACCCTTATTTAGACCAGTGAGCTGTTACGCTTTCTTTAAAGGATGGCTGCTTCTAAGCCAACCTCCTGGTTGTTTTGGGATTCTTACATCCTTTCCCACTTAGCCACGA
>NZ_JAZHYN010000015.1:50000-63722 GCF_036576025.1 Methylocystis borbori
GGGACTTTCGTGCAGACGCCCACGGCGCCCACAGCCGTCGCCAAGCGCGGACCGGCGAAATCGCGCGCCGGCCTCGCCGACGACGAGGCGGAAGACGAAGACAATGGCGCGATGCGCCTCTATGATTCGCTTTACGAGACCGCGCTGAAACAGCAGATTCCGCGCCCCATCGTCAATGAGCTGGTGCGCGTCTTCGCCAATGACGCCGATCTCCAGCGCGGCGTTTCGGGCGGCGATTCGCTCGACGTCTTCTACGACGAGCCGGAGGACGGCTCGGCCGCCGGCCGCGACTCCCTGCTCTATGCGTCGCTCACGACGCGCAACGAAACCTATCGTTACTATCGCTTCTTCACGCCCGACGACGGCCTGCTCGACTATTACGACGAGAACGGCCGCTCCAGCCGCAAATTCCTCGTGCGCAAGCCGATCGCGGTCGGCGAGACGCGCTCGGGCTTCGGCATGCGGCGCCATCCGATTCTCGGCTATTACAAGATGCACACCGGCATCGATTGGGCGGCGCCGATCGGCACGCCGATTCTCGCCGCCGGCAATGGCACGGTCATCAAGGCCCAATGGGACTCAGGCTATGGCCGCCGCGTCGAAATCCAGCACGCCAACGGCTACATCACCACTTACAATCATATGTCCGGCTTCGCCCGCGGCATCACCGAGGGCGTACGCGTCAAACAGGGCCAAACGGTCGGCTTCCTCGGCTCCACCGGCCTTTCGACCGGTCCGCATCTTCATTACGAGGTGATGGTCAATGGCCATTTCGTCGATCCGATGCGCGTGAAGCTCGCGCGCACGCGCGAAATCGAGGGGCGGCTTCTCGCCGAATTCAAAAAGGAGCGCGACCGCATCGACGGGTTGATGGCCAAGGCCCCCAACGGCAATCCGAAAGTCGCGACGCGCCAGGCCAGCAAATAGCTTCAGGCGAAATCCGCTTCATCGACCGCCTGCGCGAGCTCTCGCTCCGCGGCGATCGCGATCTCTTCAAGCGGCGTCGCGCCATTCATAAGCCGGCGTGAATTGTCCGGCGCGAATGCAGCGGGCGATGCTCTCCATCGTCGCCATCGTCTCCCGGTTCAGCGTGTCGCGTGGAAATTCGACGCGGAATTCGCGCTCGATCGCGAGCAACAGGCGGATCGCCGTATAGGGCGTCATGCCGAGTTCGTAGAGATTCGCGCGCGGCGTCAGGTTCGACGCCGGAATGCGAATCTTGGCTTCCCGATCGATCAGGCTTTGAATGGTCTCAATCATGGCGCTCTCCCTGCGGCTTTGATTGCAATGACGCCAAGCTAAGGCGGAGAAGCGGAAATGTTCGTGCGGGGACGCACATGAAGATCACGAGGGAGATGCGGCAAGCGTTAAGCCAATTGGCGCCGCTTAGGGGCTCCGGCGCGCAGGATCAACGCGGCTTCGGCGGCCCGGCCCTAAAGTATGAGCCCTACCCGCCGCCGGATGTCGGCTGGCGTCCAGCCCTCGGCGCGAAGCGCGCGCAGCGCCGTCGAGGCGATGCTTTTCGCGAGCTTCTCGCCGGTCTCGTCGAGGACGAGATCATGATGCCGATAGCGGGGCTCCGGCAGATCGAGCAGGCGCTGCAACAGGCGATGCAGGCTCGTCGCGTAAAAGAGATCGCGGCCGCGCACGACATCGGTCACGCCCTGCAACGCGTCGTCGACCACGACGGCGATGTGATAGCTCGCAGGCGTATCCTTGCGGGCAAGGACGACATCGCCCCATTGCGCCGGATCGGCGGCGACATCACGACAGCCGAATTCCCGCCATGATAGCCCCTGCCCCGTAAGCGCGAGGGCCTTCCGCATATCGAGCCGCAGCGCGACTCCGCCCGCGCGCAAAATCTCCGTCGCCGGGCGGCGCCGCTTGTCGCGGCAGATTCCGGGATAAAGCGGCGTTCCGTCAGGATCGCGCGGCCAGTCTGGCTTTCCCGCCGCGGCGCGGGCGATGTCCGAACGCTTGCAGTCGCAAGCGTAGAGGAGCCCCATCTCGTCCAGCCGCTCGAGCGCGCGCGCGTAATCGCCAAAATGCGCCGACTGGCGCCGCACGGGCCGCTCCCATTCGAGGCCGAGCCAGGCGAGGTCTTCCTCAATCGCCGCCTCGAATTCGGGCCGCGCGCGGCCCGTATCGATATCCTCGATGCGCAGCAGGAAGCGCCCGCCGCAGTCTCGCGCGAGATCGAAATTCAGCAGCGCCGAATAGGCGTGGCCGAGATGGAGATAGCCATTGGGCGACGGCGCGAAGCGGAAGGTTCTCTTGAGATCGTGATCCATCGCTTCGCGAACTCGCCCAAGCCCCTCACCTTACCTCTCCCCGCAAGCGGGGAGAGGAGGCGGCCAGCGCCGCGCGATATGTTCTATCGCGCGGATTGGAGAAGGGTAAGCGAAAGGCGGATATCCCCTCTCCCCGCTTGCGGGGAGAGGTAAGGTGAGGGGCCAGGAGATTAGCGAAATTCAGCCGCGCCGCGCCTCGACGATTTTCAGCGCCGCTGCAAACGCTTCTTCGATGTCGAGGTCCGTCGTATCCAGCGTCACCGCGTCCTCGGCGGCTTTCAGCGGCGCGGCGCTCCGCCCGCTGTCGCGCGCGTCGCGCTTCTTCACGTCTTCGAGAATGGCGGCGTAATCAGCTTCTTCGCCGCGACCCGCAAGCTCCAGCGCGCGGCGCGTCGCGCGCGTTTCGGGCGACGCCGTGACGAAAATCTTCACGCTGGCGCCGGGGCAAACCACCGTGCCGATGTCGCGCCCATCGAGCGCGGCGCCTTCCGGCCGCGCCGCGAAACTGCGCTGCATGTCGATTAGCGCGGCGCGCACCGGCGGCATGGCGGCGACGACGGAAGCCGCCTCGCCCATGTCGCGCGCGCGCAGCCGCGTCTCATCGAAATCGGTGAGCGAGAGGCCCCGCGCCGCCGCGACCGCCGCCTCCGCATCGTCGAGCTGCAAGCCCTCGTCGAGAAGCGCGCAGGCGACGGCCCGATAAAGCAGGCCGGTGTCGAGATGCGGCAAGCCGTAATGCGCCGCGAGACGGCGCGCGAGCGTCCCCTTGCCCGACGCCGCCGGGCCGTCGATGGCGATGACGAGGCTCACGAGAAGCGCGCCCCCAGCCGCTCCATCAGCGCACGGAACGAGGGGAAGCTCGTCGCGATCATCGTCTCGTCGTCGACGACGACCTTGTTTTCGGAGGCGAGGCCCAGGACGAGAAAGCTCATGGCGATGCGATGGTCGAGATGGGTTTCGACGAAGCCGCCGCCTTTCGCGCTTCCGCCGCGCACGATGAGGTCGTCGCCGATAATCTCGCAATCGACGCCATTGACGCGCAAACCGGCGGCGATCGCCTCAAGCCGGTCCGATTCCTTCACGCGCAATTCGGAGAGGCCGCGCATGCGCGTCTCGCCCTTGGCGAAAGCCGCGGCGACGGCGAGGATCGGATATTCGTCGATCATGGAAGGCGCGCGCTCGGCCGGCACGTCGACGCCCGAGAGCCGCGAGAAGCGCGCGCGCATGTCGGCGACTTCCTCGCCGCCCTCCTCGCGCCGGTTCTCAAGAGCGATGTCGGCGCCCATCTCCTGCAGCGTCGTCAGCAGGCCGCTGCGCAGCGGATTGGTCATCACGCCTTCGATCACAATGTCGGAGCCCTCGACGATCAACGCCGCGACCAGCGGAAAAGCGGCCGACGACGGATCGGCGGGCACGCGCACGGCGCGCGCGATCAGCTCGGGGCGCCCTTCCAGCGCGATCTTGCGGCCATGCGCGCCGTAAGGCTCGCTCGCGACGGTCGCCCCGAAATGGGCGAGCATTTTCTCGGTGTGATCGCGCGAGGCTTCCGCCTCGATCACGATGGTTCGGCCGGGGGAGTTGAGCCCGCAGAGCAGCACGGCGGATTTGATCTGCGCCGAGGCGACGGGCGTCTTATATTCGACCGGCAGCGGCTCGCTCGAGCCTTGCAGGACGAGCGGCAGGCGCCCGCCTTCGGCCTCTTCCAGCACCTGCGCGCCCTGAAGCGCGAGCGGATCGAGAATGCGCTTCATCGGCCGTTTGCGCAGCGAGGCGTCGCCGTCGAAACGGGCGACGATCGGATGGCCGGCGACGACGCCCATCATCAGCCGCGAGCCGGTGCCGGCGTTGCCGAAATCGAGCGTCTCGACCGGTTGCAGGAGCGAGCCGAGCCCGGCGCCCCAGACGCTCCAATTGCCGGGGGAATGGCGCACGACCCTGGCCCCGAGCTGCCGGCAGGCCTGCGCCGTGCGCAGCACGTCCTCGCCCTCAAGCAGTCCCTCGATCTTCGTCTCCCCCACCGCAAGGAGCCCGAAGATCAGCGCGCGATGCGAGACGGATTTGTCGCCCGGCGGGCGCAGACGCCCTGTGAGCGGGCCGGACTTATGGGCGCTGAGCGGCGCGGCGGGGGCGTGAGCATGGGCGGCGGCGGGCGACATCAGTCACTTTCGAGCGGGCATGGTCCAATCCCCATGCCGCATCGCATTTTCGGGGAGGAGGTTCAACGGCGCGGCCATATGCCAATAGGCGCAACGCGTTAAAATCTGGAGCGGGCGATGGGAATCGAACCCACGACATACAGCTTGGGAAGCTGTCGTTCTACCACTGAACTACGCCCGCAAAATCAGCGACTTATAGTGTCTCTGATGTTCTTCGTAGCACGCTTTGGGCACGACAAAGAGAACGTCGAAATGTAGCGGAGCGAGCCGCTCAGCGCAATTGCATCCTTCGCTGAGTTCATTCACGGTGACAATTTGCATAGCGGAGGCGTTAGATGGAAGAAAGTAACTGGATTTCAATTTATGCTGCGGCCGTTGGTACTGCTGCTCTACTGTTGAATTTTAGGAGTTGGTATGAAGCTCGGCCTCGATTGCATCTTAGTCTGATGGTGGATGGGATGACCATCGGCGGCGATTCAGAATTCGATGAAAAGGATCTACTTATTCTCACCGTTACAAATCGCGGCAGAGAAACGACAATGATTACGCACATGATTTTATTCGAGATGACATCGTTTTACCAGCAGCTACGCGTCCGCCCGAAGAAATCGTATATTATTCCCAACCCTCAGCTTAAGGGTTATCCGCACAATATCCCCTCGGACATTGACCCCGCGAAGAAATGGGTCGGTGTGGTTCGGAAGCGCGACGACATCGGCATCAACCTTCACGATGGCCACCACTATGTCGGCGTATACGCCAGTCACCGCGACAAACCGTATCTCATCAAGATACCAAAGAAAAAAACTGCACTGCCCGACAATACCGAAGCGTTGGTATCAAACTGAAATAACTTTTTGAATAAAATCCCAATTAAAACCTTATAGTTCTCCGGCCTCATGCTGAGGAAAGGCGAGGAAAAAAGAATCTTCGCCTGCGCGCAGTTACTTCACGTTCGGATTTCTCACTTCGCCTTTTTCCTTCTCGATTTCCTTCAGCTTTTCGCGAATCGGCCCATAAGGCCCATATTTATGCTGCTCTTCGGAAAAGCCGTCGGCGTAGGGCCCGTAGGGCGCGTCGACCGGCTTCTTCAGAAGGTCGGGGAAATCCTTTTCGAGCCCCGCCCGATTCGGCCTTGGCTTCGACACCATCAAGGCCGCGACGTCCCAGGCCTCATCGACCGCAAGACGCGGATGCAGATAATCGACGCCGTCCGGCATGTTGGAATGAATGAAATTGGACGCCGTGATCAGCCGCGCCATGCCGGCGCCGTCATTGAAACTGTCCGACCCCCAGAGCGGCGGAAAGGCGTAGCCGGCGCCAAGCCCGGGCAGGCTGTTCTGCACGCCGGCGCCATCGACATTGTGGCAGCCGATGCAGCGCCCCTGATAGATGTCGCGGTCGCGCCCGCGCATGGGATCGGCGGCGCGGTCGAGCTCCGGCATCGCTCCCGCGCCGAGCCCGGAGAGCTTCTCGCCCTTGCGCAGGCCAAGCGAGAGGAATCCGATATAGGCGACAATGGCCCGCATCTGCGGCGAGGCCGCCGGCAATGGGCGGCCGTTCATGCTGCGCGTCATGCAGGAATTGACGCGGTCTTGAAGACTGATTTCGGCCCCGGCGCGGGCGCTATAGGCGGGAAAATCCTCGGTGAGGCCGAAAATGGGCAGGCCGAATTTCTTAACGCCGGCGTCGAGATGGCAATTGCCGCAGGCAAGATTATTGCCCGCAAAGCGCTGCGCGCGGTCGGGCATGTCCGGCCCGATATGGGCATATGTCGCGGTGATGAGATCGCGGCCATGGCGGATAAGCCGGCCATGCGCGTCGTAAGGCAGCGCGTCCACCTGCGGAACCGACCAGATTTTCGCGCTTTGCGCGCCGATTTCCTCGGCGCAGGCGAAAGTCGCGATCGACAGCGCCAAAAGCGCGCCGCCCAGAAAAGTCCAGCGCATGAGATCACTCCGCTTGAAAATCGTCGGCTGCTCCATTCTCGGAAGCTTAGCATGCGGCTTCGCAAGTGCGCTCAGGGCGTCGGCAGGCGCTCGGCGCGATGGTCGAGGATGAGGAGAATCTGAATCTGTTCGCCACGCACGCGATAGACGACCGAAAAGGGCGTCCTCGGCATCACATATTCGCGGCTGTCATTATCCCCTAT
Source organism: Methylocystis borbori (assembly GCF_036576025.1). Lineage (NCBI taxonomy): Bacteria > Pseudomonadati > Pseudomonadota > Alphaproteobacteria > Hyphomicrobiales > Methylocystaceae > Methylocystis > Methylocystis borbori. Next base: position 56,600 of record NZ_JAZHYN010000015.1, read on the forward strand.
GGGATGGCCCGCCAAAGGAGCGGCCAGGAGAACCTTTTTCATTTTTTCGTATTGGGCGATCGCGCGCTTCTCGCCCTCGGGAAAAACCTGCGTGTAGTAACGCCGAAACCAGTTGAGGCCGACGCCGGCCGAAGGGAGATAGACAATCTCCATATGTCAGCGGCGCGGCGGGAAAATATCCGGTTGCGGCATCGGCCGCTCCTCGTCCGAGCCCCAGGAGCGCACCCATTCGTCCATCGCGGCGCCCGAGACAAAGACGCCTTTATCCGCCTCGGTCTCGGCGGCGCGGATCGCGGCCCGCGCGCGCTCCTTCGCCTCGACATAGGCGTGGATCGCCTGCTGCGCGACATAGGCGGCCGAACGATCTTCGCGTTTCGCCTCCTGTTCGAGGCGCTTCTTGATCGCAGCGTCGATTCGAAGGGTGAAGGGTACTGTCGGCATGATCGCACGCATCGGAAAGCCAAGAAGTATTCATTGTAAGACAATGTATACGAAACTCAACTCCGCTACGCCACCTTGAAATGTTTCGAAAGCTTCAGTCCCTGCCCCTGATAATTCGACACGCCGCTCTCGCCATAAAGCGCTTGGGGCGTCTCGGCCATTTGCTCATAGACGAGGCGGCCGATGAACTGGCCGTCCTCCAGAATGAACGGCACTTCGCGCGAACGCACCTCCAGCACGGCGCGCGCGCTCGGCCGCCCGCCCGGCCCCGCCCCAAAGCCCGGATCAAAGAAGCCGGCGTAATGGACGCGAAATTCGCCGATCGCGGCGTCCATCGGCGCCATTTCGGCGGCGAGGTCGGGCGGAATGGCGAGCCGCTCGCGCGAGGCGAGAATATAGAAGTCGCCCGGATCGAGAATGAGCCTGCCGTCGCGCGCGGGCAGAGGGTCCCAATAATCGTCGATCCGATAGGCGCCGATGCGGTCGACGTCGATCACATCCGTGTGCTTTTGCGCGCGATAGCCGACGATCCCGCCGAAAGCGTCGGCGCTAAGGGCGACGCGCAGCACGACGCCGTCGCGCAGATTGAGCGGCCCGTCGACGAGCGGGGCCTTCTTATGCAGGTCCATAAGCGCCGCGTCGCTTAAGACGCCGCTCGGCGCCGCGCCGGGCGCAACGGTCGGGCTCTGGACGCGAAAGCGCAGTTGATTGAGGCGCGAGCCCTTGCGCGCGCGAATGGAAAAGCTGCGCGGCGAGACTTCGGCGTAAAGCGGCCCCTGATAGCCTGCCTCCACCTCGTCGAAACGCTCGCCGCGATCGGCGATGAGGCGCGTAAAAATGTCGAGCCGGCCGGTGGAGCTCTTGGGATTGGCGGCGCCGGAAATATTCGCGCCGAGCGTCAGGCTCTCCATCAGCGGCACGACATAGAAGCAGCCGCGCTCGAGCACCGCGCCGTCGCCCTCGAGCGACATCTCGTCATATTTGAGCGCGGAGAGCAGCGCCTCGACGCCCCGGCTCCTGCCGGGCAGAAAGCTCGCGCGCACGCGATAGGCCCTGGGGCCGAGGCGCAGATCGAGGCTCGCGGGCTGGATTTGGTCATGTGCGAGAGGCGCCGCGAGCCGGATCGCGCCGGCCTCGGCCATCGCCTCTATCTGCCGGCTGGAGAGCACGCCGCTCATTCGCCTGTCGTCCCCCGCATCCCTCGTCAAAACGGCTCGTCTCGCTGGCATAAGCGCCAAATCGCGCCGCCTTTCAAGACGACCCTGTTGACAGCTCAGGTCCCTCTGCCGTCTATAGGGCGTCCGTGGTTATTTGAGCCGGCCGGCTTGCCGCCACGAAAAACAACGCGCTAAAAGGCCGGGTCTTCCCTGAGGAAACCCGCTTTTTATGCAACAGCGCGCTATTCGGCGCGTTCTAGTCATGGCGCGACTTGGCGCCGAGGGAGAGGACATGTCCAGCGAGGCTCCGCGCAAGCCGCTCAAACCCGCGACGCAGCTCGTGCATGGCGGCGCGCTGCGCTCTTCCTTTGGCGAATTGTCGGAGGCGCTCTTTCTCACGCAGAGCTTCGCCTATCCGACGATGGAGGCCGCCGAGGCGCGTTTTAAGGGCGAGGAGCCGGGTTTCGTCTATTCGCGCTTCTCCAATCCGACGGTCGCCATGTTCGAGCAGCGGATGATCCTGCTCGAAGGCGCGGAGGCGGCGCGCGCCACGGCGAGCGGCATGGCCGCCGTCACCGCGAGCCTGCTCGCCCAGGCGAAGGCCGGCGACCATGTCGTCGCCGCGCGGGCGCTCTTTGGCTCCTGCCTTTATGTGATCGAGGATTTGCTGCCGCGTCTCGGCGTCGCCTCGACGCTCGTCGACGGCGCCGATCTCGCGCAGTGGAAAGCGGCCGTGCGGCCGGAGACCAAGCTCTTCTTCCTCGAAAGCCCCACCAATCCCGGCCTCGAGGTTTACGATCTTAAAGCTATCGCCGACATCGCTCACGAAGCGGGCGCGAAGCTGATCGTCGACAATGTCTTCGCGACCCCGCTCCTGCAAAAGCCCTTCGACTTCGGCGCCGATGTCGTCGTCTATTCCGCGACCAAGCACATCGACGGCCAGGGCCGATGTCTTGGCGGAATCATTCTCGCCTCGCAGGCGCTGATCGAAGAGAGCGTCCATAATTTCCTGCGCCAGACCGGGCCGGCGATGTCGCCCTTCAACGCCTGGGTGATGCTCAAGGGCCTAGAGACCCTGCCGCTGCGCGTCGCGCAGCAGGCGGCGAGCGCCGCCAAAATCGCGGATTTCCTCGCCGAACAGAAAGGCGTAGCGCGCGTCCTCTACCCGTTCCGCGCCGACCATCCGCAGGCGGAACTCGCGCGCAGGCAAATGTCGGGCGGCGGGACGCTCGTGAGCTTCGACGTCGCGGGCGGCAAAGAGACGGCCTTCCGCCTCGCCAATGCGCTCGACGTGATCAAGATTTCCAACAATCTCGGCGACGCCAAGAGCCTCATCACCCATCCGGCGACGACGACGCATCAGCGCCTGACGCCCGAGGCGCGCGCGACGCTCGGCATCGGCGAGGGATTGCTGCGGCTTTCCGTCGGCATCGAGGACATAGACGATCTCCTCGACGATCTTGCGCGCGGTCTTTGGACCGCCGCGCGCGGCTAGATTGCTCTAATCCGACAAGATAGCGTTCAACGCCTGGCGCCCGGCTTCATTGCCTCGCGCGCCGGAACCGCAGACTCCTGCAGCGCGCATTCGGCGACGAAATAGAACGCCGTCAGAATGGCGCAAAAGCTTTCGAGCGCGACGCCCGTCATCAACTCGCCCATCGACATAACCCTATGCTTCTCTTACGCCGAACCGGACGCCTCGCCGGCGTCGAAGACGCGCCTTCGCCCTTTGAGCGAAAGTCGTCGCTGGCGGCCCGCGGCGGCGGGTGAGAAGAAGCCGCGCCGACGCAGGCCGCTTGCGACAATCAGCCGAATTGCGCCGGGGGCGCGCGCGGTCGGTGAGAGAGGCGACGCCGGGGCGTTGGCGCGACGCGGTCCGCCACCGTCCATGCGAGCTTAAAGCTCTGGACGGGCGTCGCGCCAAGCTGACCAGGCCGCGCCGCGAGGGGCGCGGAGCCGCTGCAAAACGCCTGACAAAGGGCGCAGGCGGAGCGGTCGTCCTTGGGGCCTGGTCGCCCCGGAAGCGCGTCGGGTTGGGAGGACCCCGACGCGAAGCAGATGAACAATTGCGCGACCCAGCGGCCGCCGACGCCCGCTTCGCCAATCCCTCTCGCGAGCGGCGCGACGACCCAGATCGACGCCGCCATAAGGAGCAGCGCCGCGCTGGGCCGCGCGACGGCGCGACGGGTTTTGGCGAAGGCGGTCGCCGATCGCGACATGGGCTTCAGGTCGCGTCGGTGAGCGGCCGCGCGAATCGCGCGCGACGCTCAAGATCGATGAGGCGGATGACGCCCCGACGCGTTTCCCGCCAAGAGCGCATGCCCGGCGCGAGCGCGGCGAGCGCCGCCATGCCCGGCGGCGCGGCTTCGCGGCCTTCACGCTCGTTCATGGATTCGAGCGCGGCGGCGGCGACAATGCTCTCGCGGCCATTGAGTTTTCGTTTGCGAAACATCTATTCCTTCCCGATCCGCCGCTTGACGCGGCTTTATTCTGACCCGGGTCGCTTAAAAAGCTTCGCGCGGCCGGATGGGTCCGGCCATGAAGGGCGCAAAGCGACGCGACAGCGTGGCGAAGATCAGAAGGTCGCGGGCGGCGCTCGGGCCTGTCGGGAATAATCGCGAGAAAACGTCCGCGGCGTGCCGCTCGCCGTCCCCCATGAAAGAGCGGTCCATTGAACGGGCGCCGCGCCAATATGAACGGCGCGCGCCGCAAGCGGCGCGACCCCATCGCAATAAGATTGACAGAAGAGGCAGAGGCCATGGCCCTTGAGATGGCCGGGCGTCTGCATCGGCTGGGTGGAGCCGGCGTCCTTGAGGCAAATTTCGTCGACGACATTGGTCGCGCCCGCCTGCGTCACGACATGCGCCGCCGCCGGCGCGAGGGCCTGAATGGCCAACGCCAGCGCGAACAGCAAAATCGTCAGCCAGTTGCGACGCATGAGGATTTCACGCCAGGTTCCGGGCAGGGCCCCGCCCCGCGCATGTCGAATTCACGCGCGCGGGGCGATGTAAGCAAAAAGCGGAGGCCGCGGCAAGTTAATCCCGCCGCGGCCGTCGACACTGCGTCAAAGCGCCTGACCCTTGTTGCGCTGCGTCATCCTAGAGCAAGTTCCGAAAAAGTTGACAGACTTTTTCGATCAGAACTTGCTCCAGCGTATTGAGTTGGCGCGATTTCTTATCGATCGGACGAGTCCGTCCGATCGGAAAGCGCGCTAGAATTTGAACTTCACGCCGCCTTGGAAGAGACGAGGATTGCCGGCGTAGATGGAGCCAGTCCCGTTCTGCGCCAACTGCGCATATCCGTTCTGAACGACGACGCCATTGACCAGCGCCACCGTGTTTTGAATGTTGTTCGCGGATGCGATCCAGTTTCTGTCGAAGATGTTCCGCACCTCGAAATAAAGGGCGAAGTTCTTGAGCAGGCTCCCCTCGATGTCCCTGTCGAAGTGAACATTCGCATTGACGAGGCCATAGCCCGGCATCGTCAGGACATTGCCGTTGTCGAGGAAATAGGAGCTTTGATAGACATATTCGACGAAGGCTCCGACACCCTTGAAGTCCCCATGGGGCTGGTCGTAGCCGAGCCGCCCCGTCGCCGTATGCGGCGCGACATTGGGGATTTTATAGCCGGCTCGATCGAAAGAGCCGGTTCGACCCGTGGCTCCAGAAGTGCCCAGCAACTCCGTAAAGCTCGTGAATATCTGATTGTTATATGAATAGTTCGCCATCACCCGCCAGCCCTCGATCGGACGCCAGTCGGCGAGCGCCTCGACGCCGCGATGCGCCGATCCGGGCGCGTTGAAGGTGTAGTTGAGCAAGCCGGCGCCGGGCGATTGGGTCAACTGCTCGTTCTGATACCATTCGTGGAAGCCGGTCAGGCTGAGGAGAAGCGTCTCATCCGGCCGCCAGTCGAAGCCGATGTCGAAGCCGATGTTGCGCTGCGTTTTCAGATCGGTGTTTGCGCCGGGTTGACCCTGCTGATTGACGAAGAGCTGGCCGGGATTGGGCGTGCCATAGCCGCTCGACGCGCGAAAATGCGTCAGCAGTTCGGGCAGAGCGCGCCAGGTCACCGACGCTTCGGGGCCGAAGTTCCAATAGGTTTTGTTGACGGTGACGCCCTGCCATGTCGCGATCCGGCCGAAGTTCGCGCTGGCTGGCGTATTCACATAGGTGTACTGATCCTGTATCGCCGCGATCTTGGTCATCTCGGAGGCAAGCCCGAGGACCATTGTCACATCCTTCGACAGCGCGACCTCTTCGCGGCCGCGCGCGCCGAGATTCTGCATCATGGCGTTTTGCTTGGCCTGGATCGCGCCACTCGCGCCATTGCCAACGGGCAGCGTATTATTGGTGTAGCTCGTATAGCGGGTGCGATTGAAGTAGAGGCCGGCGAAATGCCGCGCCTCGAACCCCATGAGCGACCCCAATTGCGTAATGTCGGTGCTGGCGTTTACGGCCGGTTCGTCCTGCAGGGCGGCGGTGCTGCCCGTCGGCTGAATGATGTTCTTGTCGTCATATATGGCCTGCGTGCGCCAAACCGTATTGGCGTCGAAATTATGCTCCCAGCGCAGGCCGAGCACGTCGCGACGATCGTTGCGATTGAAGCCCGCCAGCGAGGCGGTCGTCTGATAACTTGGCCCGCCTGTCCCATTGAGCCCGAAAAGCGGGACGCTGGCGCTGCCGCACAAGGATCGAGCGAGATAGCCGAGCGGCGTCGTCCCGCCGGCCTGAGTTAATGCATAGCAGCCGCCCTGATAGGGATTGAGATAATATTGATTGAGAGACAGGCGCGCCGACAAATCGCCGTAGAGCTGATTGTGGATGAACTTGAAAGTTAGAAGGTCGTCGGGCGTCACCTGCCAGCGCGCCGTCGCGTTAACGGTCTGCGTGTCGTAACGATTATGGAGAGTCCAGCCGTCGCCGCGCACGTCGCTGGCGAAAATGGCGATGTCCACATTGCCGACGCGTTTGCCGATAGCGGTGAAATTATTGAGATATCCATAGGATCCGAATTCGCTTCCGACCTGGACGCCGTCGATTTCGGCGCCGGTGCGCGTGCGAAAATTGATCGCGCCGCCATTGGCGAAATTACCGAACAGGGCGGAGGACGGGCCACGATAGACGTCGACGCCCGCATAGGCGTGCGGATCGGTCAAGTCGGTGCGCGACAAGCCGTCGGGCTGCGTGACCGAGAAGCCGTCCTCGAGCATCACGATATTGCGAACGCCGAAGCCGTTGCGCGCGGAGGAGCCGCGAATTGATATGACGATGTCGCGCGGACCATTGCCCTGTTTGAACGAGACGCCGGGACTGTATTGGAGCATCTCGCGAACCGTCACGAGCGGCATTGTATCGAAGTCCTTGCCTTGGACCGTCGTGAACGTCTGCCCGGTGGGATCGCGATACACCGGAAGCGCCAGTTTCTTGGGGCTGAATCCCGGAGCGGCCGGCGCCGAAGGCCCGGGCGCCGGCGCCGCCGTCGTGACGCGCGCGGGTCCCGGAGCCGGACGGCCAACCAGCCCCGTG